>DDOU01000053.1:0-1184 GCA_002341825.1 Candidatus Igneacidithiobacillus taiwanensis
GTACTACAGCCTCTGATCGACTCCTTCTACCTCCGTCGTCACTTCCCGGGCTTGCCCGGGTTTTTTTGGCCTGCTGCCGAAGGCGGGCTTATTCCATACCGAGGGAACGCATTTTGCGGGCAATGGTATTGCGCCCCCAACCCAGGCGCTCCGCCGCCAACTGTTTGTGCCCACGGCTGGCATCCAAGGCCGCCTGTAACAAAACGCGCTCAAACTCCGGCAACAAGGCGTCGAGAACGGCAACATCGCCGTTACGCAGCCGGGCTTCTGCATCCTTCTGTAGCAAAGTCCGCCAGTCTAAGGCCAAGACCTGCTGCTGCTCTTCGAGCGGCTCCTCGGGAGCCCCTGCTCCCCCAACGACAGGGACTTCCGCAGCCGCCGGCTTTTCTACTGGGCTGGAGGGCTGCTGCAGAATATCCGGCGGCAGATCGCCGAGCTCCACCCGCTGGCTGGGCGCCATTACCGTAATCCAACGACAGCTATTCTCTAATTGCCGTACATTCCCCGGCCAGGACCACTCGNNTCATTCGCTGTTCCGCCTCGGGGCTGAGGCGTTTGACTTCCACGCCGAGGCTCTCCGCCGCCCGGTGCAAAAAATACCGCGCCAGCCGGGGAATATCCGAGCGCCGTTCCCGCAGGGGCGGAATATGCACGGAGATCACGTTCAAGCGGTGATAGAGATCCTCGCGAAAGCTGCCGTCGCGTACCTTGGCCTGCAGATCTTGATGGGTAGCGGCAAGAATACGCACATCGGCACGGATTGGGGCATGCCCACCCACACGATAAAAAGTGCCGTCGGAGAGCACTCGCAGCAGGCGCGTCTGCAGCGCCGCGGGCATATCGCCAATTTCGTCGAGAAAGAGCGTGCCGCCGGCAGCCTGCTCGAAGCGGCCCTTGCGCGCCTGCACGGCGCCAGTGAAGGCGCCTTTTTCGTGCCCAAAGAGTTCCGATTCGAGCAGTTCGGCGGGAATCGCCGCTGTGTTGATGGCGACGAAGGGTTCATTTGCCCGCGGGCTATGACGGTGTAAGGCACGGGCGACCAACTCTTTGCCCGAACCAGACTCGCCGAGGATCAGTACATTGATGCTGGAACGCGAAAGACGACCAATGGCCCGATAGACCTCCTGCATGGCCGGTGATTCGCCAATGATTTCCGTGGCACGACGATCAAATCCTGCCTCGTC
>DDOU01000053.1:1350-4542 GCA_002341825.1 Candidatus Igneacidithiobacillus taiwanensis
TCCTGCAGAAAACCGAGGCCATCCAGGCCGGGCATGCGTAGGTCGCTAATCACCGCTCCCGGGCGCTCCCGCGCCATGGCCCGCAGCGCAAGATCGGCATCGGCAAAGCTGCGCACCGGAATCTCTGCCTTTTGCAGGGCCTTTTCCAATACCCAGCGAATCGATGGATCGTCATCAATGATCCAGACGGTAGCTTTCATGAAGTCCTCCCATCAGACAGGGGCAGGCGTACGGAAAATACCGTTTCGCCCGGCATGGAACGGCAGTGGACGCTGCCGCCATGGGCGCGCACCAGGTTCTGTACAATGGCCAGACCCATCCCCATGCCCTCGGCGCGACTGGTAACCAAGGGCAGAAAAATCCGCGGCAGCAGTTCTTCGGCAATGCCGGGGCCGTCGTCCATCACATCAACCCGCAGAACCAAGCGATACAAGCGCTGTTGCAAGTTCACAAAACGCTCTACCCGGGTGCGGATCAGGATCATCCCCCGCCCTGCCAGAGCTTGGCGGGCATTGCGTAACAGATTCAGGAAAACCTGCACCAACTGCTCGGGATCTGCCTCAAACTCTGGAATAGAGAGGTCATAATCGAAGCGCAGAGCAACCCCGGTGGGCAAATTGACCTGCAGCAGGCGCCGGACGTGCTCCAATACTTCGTGAATGTTCACCATACGCCGTTGTGGCTGGGCCTTATCACCGCGGAGACGATCCACCAAGCGCCGCAGGCGATCCACTTCGTGTAGGATGATCCGGGTGTACTCATGCAATTCCGGCGAGGGCAGTTCCCGCTCGAGCAGCTGCGCGGCTCCACGCAGTCCGCCGAGGGGGTTCTTGATTTCGTGCGCCAAGCCCACCAGCATTTCCTGCGCCGCTTCAAAGACACGATCCTGCATTTCTTCTTCGGCGCGCCGCAGCGAATCCTCCACCGGGCGCAATTCAAAGATCCAATCTTCCCCCGCCCGACTGCCATTGCAGAGAATATCCACCACCACCCGGCCACCATCGGCCAAGCGTAGGGGAACGGCATAGCGGCTGATCGTGGCGCCGGTACGCCGCACATCCTGGAGTATGCTGGCCAGACTTTCGCCATCTGGCGCTGTACAGAAGGCTTCGAGGGGTTTTCCCACTGCGGCGCTGGCACTGACACGCAAGAGATTCTCAGCGCTGGCATTCAGGTAGATGATCTCCCCGTCTACCGAGAGCAGCAGGACTGCGGCTTCGAGTCCATCGAGAATCAGCAGCGGTTCCGGAGGTACAGGCCGTTTTATACGTCGTTTTCTGGGAATCACGATTCGTTCCTATCGCCGTCTTACCGCAAATACAGCAAAGCCTATGCCATTCCAAAATGCCTATTTTGGGGCGCCGCTGGAACAGAGCTGCACCAGTATAGTGCATGCAGCGAGCTTTCGTCAGATTGGCGCAGAAAAAAGGCGGCCAAGGCCGCCGAAACATTCGAGGAGGAGTGACCATGACAATGATCGAAATGTTCAAAGCAGTTATCGTGCCAACTCACGGCCCGTGCCTTGCTTGGTCTACTGCGTATCATTCTGTGGAGGACGTACGTCATGAATCGCTTCGAACAGTTCCACGAGTCCGAGCGAGAACTACACATTCTCCTGTCGGGGGCAATCGAGAGCATTGCCAGCCCAACCCTGTTTCAGCAGACCCCGCAAGAGCGGCGGCGCACTCTTGCCCACCTTATGCATCGTCATCCCTTTCTCGATCTTCTCTACGTGCTCGATGCCGACGGTATCCAACGCGGCGATAATGTGGTTTGCAGCCGACTACGGGCAGCACGCGGCGGCGATGGCTGCGATCGCAGTCATCGTCCCTATTATCGCCTGGCCATCACGAACCCGGGCCCGGTGGTTACCGACCCGTACCTATCGTTGGCTACCAGTCGTCTCTGCGTCACGGTTGCCCTCGCGATTTACGATCCCCGAGGAGGCGGCTTGCTCGGTATTCTAGTGGCCGATAGCGAAATCGATCGCGTGCTTTCTCTGCTCCAAGAGGACGATACTCGCCGCAGCTTTGAGNNGCACTTTTTTCGTGCGGCCTGCTGCTCGTCAGTGCATCGTTGGGCTTACATGGTTTCGCTGCCCTAGCCAATCTCTGGCGTTGGCAGCATCCGCTGCGCGATTTCACTGGCCCCTTCCAGGCCACCATTCTATTTACCCTGGCGTTGGCAGTCTTCGATTTGGCCAAGACCATCCTCGAAGAGGAGGTCCTGCTGCGCAAAGATATCCATCGTCACAGCACCACGCGGCGTACCCTGACACGCTTTGTGGCCGCCATTGCCATCGCGGTGTCCATCGAAGGACTCATGCTGGTCTTCAAGTTCGCCCTCGACGCTCCGCAAGAGCTCTGGCTGGCGGTGCTCCTATTGCTGGCAACAGCGGCCTTGCTTATTGCCCTGGGAGTGTATGTCTACCTTGGCGCGCGCGCCGAGAGCCTGCTCATCGAACAACGGCGACAAAATCGCCGGCCCGAGCCGATACTCTGCGTAGAGCAAAGCGAGGGAGCGCCAAATAAAGAATCAACGGAAAAGCTCGCTATGTGAGCCAAGTCGAGCTAATCGAAGGGTATCGGAGTCGCACTTGCGATAGATCAGCAATAGATCGGGTTTGATATGGCACTCCCGATATCCTGCCCAGTTACCGCTCAGGTCATGATCTCGGTACTTTGCATCGAGGGGAAGATCCGCCACCAGAGCTTCAAGAATAGCCCGCAATCTTGATCCAGAGTCGCCTGATGTCGTCCTTTTGCCTCTCGCTTGTAATCGCGCTTGAACGCCGAAGCGCGCTCAATCTTCCGCATGTAGATCTGCCATGAGATCTGCAACGCCAGTAAACTGCTTTCCCTTACCACTTTCCAGTTCGGCAATTGCCTTGCTGGTAGCACCGCTCGGCACCTTCACCTCGAAAGGCAAACGGCGCTCATCGGCTACCCGTAGCATGAGTAAGCGGATTGCGTCAGAAATCGACAACCCCATGGCTTCCAGAGCGTCGCTGGCGCGCTCTTTGGTTTCACTGTCAATACGGGCGCGTACATAGGTATCGGTACTCATGGTCGATTCTCCCGAAATTGTTGCCAGGATCTATCGTAGTCGCAACGTGACCACACCGCAAATTGATAACAAGAGAGCGGCTCCCCCAGGCTGTTCAAGAGCTGCGACGACGTAGATCGAGGGTAC
>DDOU01000052.1:0-615 GCA_002341825.1 Candidatus Igneacidithiobacillus taiwanensis
CTTTTACCCCCTGATACGTTTTGGGCAGAGCCTGCGCCGACGCGGGCACGAACAGCAAGAGCAGATGGGCGACATTCTCGGGCAATTTTCCGAGAGTCTGCGCGGGGTGGAAGTCATCAAGAGTCAAGGCACGGAGGACTTCGAGGCGCGGCGCTTTGCCGGCCTTGCCGCGGAATATTTTCGCCTGATGATGCGTATCGTGCGGATTCAAAAAGCGAGCACGCCGATAATGGAGCTCATTGCCGCCCTCGGCATTGCCGTTACCATCTACCTGGGGGGCGAAGCCGTGGTCAGCGGCAACATGAGCACCGGGGCCTTTTTTGCCTTTCTCACGGCCTTGGCAATGGTCTACGAGCCCCTGCGCCAGCTGAGCGCCGCCAATAATCAGCTGCAGCAGGGGCTCTCGGCGGCGGATCGTCTCTTTCATTGGCTCGACCAAGCCCCGGAGGCAACGACCGAATTCACGGGTACCCTACCCCACCTTGCTTCCTGGCGCTGCAGCGGCCTCTGCCTACGCTATGGAGAGGACGCCGTATTAGACGACCTTTCTCTGTCGATTCCCCAAGGCAGCTTTACCGCCCTGATTGGCGCCAGCGGCAGCGGCAAGACGAGCCT
>DDOU01000052.1:649-3143 GCA_002341825.1 Candidatus Igneacidithiobacillus taiwanensis
TGGATCGGCACGCGCAGCGCCAAGGAGATGTCTTTGGCAGAGTATCGCCGGCATTTTGCCTATGTGGCGCAAGAGCCCCTGCTCTTTTCGGGTACGGTGCTCGAGAATATTGCCTATGCCGATGTGCATCCCGATCGCGAGCGCGCCGCCGCTGCCGCTCGCGCCGCCCATTGTTGGGAGTTTTTGGAAGAAATTGGCGGCTTGGAGGCCCCGGTGCAGGGGCACGGCACCAATTTTTCGGGCGGCCAGCGCCAGCGCCTGGCCATTGCCCGGGCGCTCTACCAGGAGCGTCCGTTTCTGGTACTCGATGAGGCCACCAGCGCCCTCGACAGCGAGAGCGAGCAGCGCATACTACAAACCCTGGCTGAATTGCGCGGGCGAGTAACCATCATCGTTGCTGCCCACCGCGAGGCCAGCCTCGCCCTGGCGGATCAGGTCATCCGCCTCGAACGCGGAAAAATCGTTGCCACCAACGCCGCGGTAAATGACGCCTGAGCTGCGCTTCGCCAGCCGCGTCGGGCCGGGGACCATAACGCTGCTGCCAGAGCGCTTGCTGTAGTTCTGCACGCGCCTCGGCGGCAAGCGGAAGTTGTTGTAGCCAAGGCCTTTCCCGGCCGGGCCGCAGGTCCTCGAGACCAGCGCGGCGCAAGAGCCCGATGGCACGGCGACGAAAACGCGTGGCGGCATCTTCCGGCGCCAAGGCTCGGCGCCGCAGCTGCCACAACAGCAGCAATAAGCCAACGAGGGCGAGGTACAGCAAAGGTCGCGTCGACGTCTGCCAAGGAGTCGTGGGAGTCGTGGCAGGAGACTGCGGGGTATGCTGCAATAAGGAGCCCGCCGCCAGCCAAACCGAACGCTGCTTGCTGGGGCTGAAATTGATTACCCAATTCAGCCACTCCCACTGCAGCCAGCTCCAAATTTGGCTGCCTGCCGAAAGACTTGCCACTGCGGAGCTCGCGTCGGCGGAGCTCTGCCCTTCCGCCGTTCCCGGGGTGGCATCGAGCAAGACCCAGCGGCCATGCAGCCAAGCCTGTACCCAGGCATGGGCCATATTCTGCCGCACCACCCAAAAATCCCCCAGGGAGTCGTATTGGCCGCCGTGATAGCCGACCACTACCCGCGCCGGTACACCATCGAGGCGCAGCAGGGTCGCGAGGCCAGCGGCGTAGTATTCGCAAAAGCCGGTATGACTGTGCAGTAAAAAATCCGCCAAGCTCTGCCCATGGGGATAGGCGGGCGGGGTCTGCAGGCTATAGCGGAAGCTTGGACCACGCAGCCAGGCAAGAATCCGTTGCACCGTTGCCGCATGATCGGTGCCACGTAGGGAGTCCGCCAGGGCACGAATCTGCGGGTCGACCTCGGGCGGTAATTGCAAAGCAGCCGCACGCGCGGCCGCGGAAAAACAAGTATCCTGCGCCCCCGACCAGGCGGTGTAGCGATAGGCTTGGTCATCTTCCTGCTGCAGGCGCCAGCCGGATGCGTTTTGTACCGGGAGGCTACTTTGCACCCGAAGGGGGGTGGTCAAGGCAAAAAGGTAGCTATGGCGCCCCGGGCTCAAGAGAATGTGCTGTTCCCATAATGGGGATTCCTGGGGAGTGCAGTGCAAAGGAGGTGTACCGGGTTGCCAATGCACACCGCCAGCGTCCTGCCAGAGGACGGCACCAACCCAATACATCTGCGCCGACGCCAAGTGCGGACCCTGAATCTGCGCGCGGAAGGCGACTGCAGGATCGTTCTGCAGCGACTGGATCTGCGACGGATTCAGGCTGGCAGAAAAACCGCTGACCGCCGTACCCACACTCCCACCCCAGTGCCAGAGCGGGGTCGGAGTGCGCGGCAGCAGTAAAAACAGCCCCCCCATGATGGGCAAGAGCAGCAGCACAAAGCCGAAGGCAAACCCTGCAAGCCGCAGGTAATCGCGAAATTCCGGCGCCCTTTCCTCGGCCGCGCGGGCGTCGAGATAGCCCTGCCAAAGAAGGGCGAGGAGCAACAGGAAAAGCTCGAGGAGAAAGTAGATACCAAGGGAGAGGTCGACTTGAATCCAAGCGGCAAGCCCCATACCCAGGAGCAGCAACGCGGCAATCTGAAAAAGATCGCGGATACCGCGTAATTCGAGAATTTTGACCGCAAAGAGGACATAGAGACTGGCCGCACCCATCTGCAGCCAGTTTCCCCATCCCGCCGTGAAGTTGGCTAAAAACAATAGAAAAATGGTAATCACGAAGCGGGTGATCGGCGATAGGCCAGCGAGCGGCAACTGCCCGCCGCGGCCAAGCACCCACAATAGTGCCAGCAACCAAAGCAGCGTCGGCCATTGCCAGGCCAAGGGCTGCAGCGCCAGAAAAAGCAAGGCACCAACGATGAGCAGCAAGAAGGGAACGAGGAGCGCTGGTTTCATCGCCGCCACCAACGGCGCCGTTGTACCGGCTTTGGCGCCGGCACAAAGGGCGCTTGTCGGGCCAAGGCCCAAAGGGCATCGCGATAGCCAACCCGG
>DDOU01000052.1:3189-4765 GCA_002341825.1 Candidatus Igneacidithiobacillus taiwanensis
GCCTGCAGTCGCTCCTCGTGCCCGAGCGCGGCCAAGGCGGGATCATGGTAATCCAGTTGCAGAACGGGATCTCGCTCTTCTTCCCGCAGCAAGACCGGAAGACCCGGCGGCTGCAGAAAACCTTGGCGCCAATCGCTACGACGCCAGAGTACCCGACTCAGAGCCTCATTGGGCAGGCGCGGCCGCAAGGCAGCCACCGCATCCCCACCTGATCGGCGCTGGCGGGGACCGACGCTCGTTACCGTCGCGATCGTTTCGCCGGATCCCGGACCTCCCGCCGCTGGCGCCACCCAGGGGAGATCTTCGGCAGGCAACACCAAGCGCTGGCCGCGCCAAACGAAACTGAAGGGGAAAGCCGAGCCCAGCCGCAGCTCCGGTAGCTGCAGCGGGCCGCGTTGCATCGGCCGCCAGGGAAGGCGTAGCTCCACCGTCGCTCGCCCCGGTAGGCGGGCAATCTGTGCCCGCGCCGTGGGTAGGCGTAGCTCGAGCAGCCATACCGTCCACACGCGCGGATTGCTGACCTGCAGGCGCAGTTCACCATGGGCTGCCACCTGCAGTAATTGGCCCGGAACCAAGCGCACATCGAGATATTGTAGATTGAGCAGCGCCGCGAAACCCGACAGGATCATCAGCGCCAACATCATCGAGACCAGCAAAAACAGCATGTTATTGCCGGTATTGACGGCAGCAAAGCCGATTGCCAGGGTAAACACGATAAACAGCTTGCCGGCGCGGGAGAGCTTGACCTCCCGCTCCTCTACGCGCCGAAACCCCAACATTTCTGCAGTAACTGCCCAAGTTGCTGCTGGGCATCGCCGGGGTCGCGCCAACGGAGGCGATGCCCGAGAACGGCGGGGGCCACGGCGGGCAGGTCGTCGGGAACCACAAAATCACGCCCAGCGAGAAAGGCCCAGGCACGCAAGGCCGCCTGCAGGGCCAAGAGCCCGCGCGGGGAGAGACCAAAGCGCAGCGCCGCATGACGCCTGCTCTGCTCCGCCAAATCGAGCAAGAGATCGCGGATTTCCGGGCTGAGAAAAACACGGCGGGCAGACTCCTGCCATTCGCAAAGGGCGTCACTATGCGCCACCGGCTCCACGCCCTGGGCGGGCAGGGCTTCGCCCAACAATAGCCTTTCCTCCGCCGCCCGGCTGGGGTAGCCGAGGGAGAGGGAAAGCAAAAAGCGATCGAGTTGATTTTCTGGCAGGGGAAAAACGCCGTCGAACTCCTCGGGATTTTGGGTGGCAATGACAAAAAAGGGCGAGGGCAAGGGGTAGCAGGCCCCTTCCAGGGATACCTGCCCTTCTGCCATGGCCTCCATGAGAGCCGATTGCGCCCGCGGTGAGGCACGATTGATTTCGTCCACCAGCAAAAGAGAATGGAAGATCGGGCCCGGCCGAAATACAAAGGAGCGCTGTGCGGGGTCGTAGAAATTACTGCCGAGAATATCTCCCGGAAGAATATCGGCAGTCATCTGCACCCGCGCAAAAGGGAGTTCGAGGGAGCGCGCCAAGGCCAAGGCCAGGGTGGTCTTCCCGAGCCCCGGCAAGTCTTCGAGCAAGACATGACCGCCGGCGAT
>DDOU01000052.1:4841-5197 GCA_002341825.1 Candidatus Igneacidithiobacillus taiwanensis
CGACGCGCAGCGAGGGTTTCGTCGACCCGCTGTACCGGCAGATTCTGCGGCGCATTGCGCAGCAGGTCGGGCTCTTCGAGAGCCTCGCGCCGAATCTGCGCCATGACCTCGAGAAAACGATCCAGGGTCGCCTTGCTCTCCGTTTCCGTGGGCTCGATCAGCAGACACTCCGGCACCAATTGCGGGAAGTAGACCGTGGGCGCGTGGATGCCAAAATCGAGGAGGCGCTTGGCGACATCTAATGCACGGATGCCACTGGCCTTTTGCAGATCCTGCACCGAGACGATGAATTCATGACTCGCCCGCCGCTCGGGATAGGCGAGTTGGTAACCCAGGCGCCGTAGCCCCTGCTGCAA
>DDOU01000030.1:0-5306 GCA_002341825.1 Candidatus Igneacidithiobacillus taiwanensis
TGAGCGGCGTGCCTTCGACTTGCTCGTACGCAAGTACCAGCATAAGGTCGTCGCTCTCATCAGCCGTTACGTGCGCCAGCCCGAAGAGGCCGAGGACGTGGCGCAAGAGGCCTTTGTGAAGGCCTATCGCGCTCTGCACAATTTTCGCGGAGACAGCGCTTTTTACACCTGGCTCTATCGTATTGCGGTCAACACCGCCAAAAATCACCTCGTTGCGCAGGGGCGTAAGGTCAGCATTGCCGATGTCGACACCGATGAGGCGGAACAATTCGATAGTGCCGATGGACTAAGGGAATACGATACCCCCGAGGGCATCTTGCTGAGCAAAGAGATTGCGCAGCACATCGACGCAGCGCTCAAGGCCTTGCCGGCGGATTTGCGCGAGGCGGTCAGCCTGCGGGAGTTGGAAGGCCTGAGCTACGACGAAATTGCCCAGGTGATGGATTGCCCGGTGGGGACGGTGCGTTCTCGAATCTTTCGGGCGCGTGAGGCGATTGCCAAGGTCTTGGCGCCTTTGTTGGAGCATAGTAGTCATGAACGATGAAACGAAATCGGCCTTGATGGCATTCATGGATGGCGAATTGAGCACTCTCTCGGCGCGGCGAATGGCTAGCCGCCTGGAGCAGGAGACAGCACTGCGCGATGTTTGGGAGGCACAATATCGCGTGTCATTTTTGCTGCGTGCCCGCGGTACGGGTGCGGTGCTCGCGAGCCCCGGCTTTGCCGATCGCGTGCAAGCGGCCATTGCCGCCGAAGTCCCCGCATTACCTCGGGGTCGGCGGGCTGCGCATTGGTGGGGATGGTCTTCCGTGGCGGCCGTGTCGCTACTTTCGGTGTCGCTGTTCGTGTTTACTCCCTGGCGGGACAGCGTGAGCCCCGTGGCCAAGGAACAAGCCGTCGTCTCGGCTGCAGCCCTCGCCCAGCCGGCAGCGGAGCATTTTCATCTGCGCCCAGTACGTTTCACGACTTCTTCGGCGCCCCTGCTGCATGCCGATCTAACCATACAACGTGATATACAGCGAATCTGGCGGCCAGCGCCGGAGCGTTACTTGTCGGGTTCTTCTGCGCAGATTGTTTGGTTTTCTTCCGCATCCGCGGGGCTCTTGCCGGTCGACTATCGTGCGCAGGAAGGCATCTATGCCGGCTTGGATACCGCTTACCATCATTGATGGTTCCGGTTCTGGACAAGCCCCACTCTCCTCGCTACCCTCTGTAGCGCATTGATCGATGGTGACAAATCTGCCATCGATCGAAAAGCCACGGCAGGGCGCCTTGGCGTGGCGCAGTGGTTTACCCATAAGAATCGGCTTGGGTGCCGACATACTGGAGGTTCTGTGCAAGGGAATAAATGGCAGTTGCGGCGCTCGGTTGCCGCTTTGGGTGTGGTGTTGGCGGGCATGGCAATTTCGCCCATCCCGGCGCTGGCGGATACGGCCAATTTGGTTGCGCTTCCGGATTTTACCCCAATCGTCAAGCGCTTCGGTCCGGCGGTAGTCAACATCAGTACCACCGAGACCAAAGTTGCAAAAGAGCCGCAATCGCCTTTCCCGCCTAATTCGCCTTTGCAACAGTTCTTTGGCCCCTTCGCGGGACCCAACGAAGGGCCAGCCCAGAAATATCAGGTGCAGTCTCTTGGTTCGGGCTTCATCGTCAGCCCAGATGGTTATATCGTTACCGCCGCCCATGTGGTGCGGGGAGCGCAGAAAATCATCGTCAGCCTGACCAATCACCAACAATATCAGGCGAAACTCGTTGGTCTCTCCAACCGCATCGACGTGGCACTGCTCAAGATCGACGCCCAGAACCTGCCGACGGTGCAGCTCGGCGATTCCTCCCGCCTGCAGGTGGGGCAGTGGGTACTGGCGGTGGGTGCTCCCTTTGGGTTTGAGAATAGTGTCACCCAGGGGGTGGTCAGCGCCACCTCAAGGCCGTTGCCAGACGATCCCTACATTCCCTTCATTCAGACCGACGTGCCCATCAATCCCGGTAATTCGGGCGGTCCGCTGTTCAATATGAAGGGCCAGGTCGTGGGCATTAACGACCAGATCTACACCAACAGCGGCGGGTATATGGGCTTGTCGTTTTCCATTCCCATCAATGTTGCCATGGACGCCGTCAAGCAGCTCAAACTGCACCAGAAGGTACATTTCGGTTGGCTAGGGGTGATGGTGCAGAACGTCAGCATGGACTTGGCGCGCTCTTTCCACATGAAGGAGCCGATCGGGGCCCTGGTATCTCAGGTGGAGCCGGATGGTCCCGCCGCCAAGGCCGGTCTCAAGCCGGGCGATGTCATCGTGTCCTTTGACGGGCAGCCCATCTATAACTCGGCGCAGCTGCCGCCCCTGGTAGGTGGTTTGCCGGCTGGCTTTCAGGCCAAGGTGGGAATCATCCGCAACGGTAAGTCGATGACGATTCCTGTTACCGTCGAAAGTTTGCCCTCCAGCGCCGACGATCAGGGTGGCCCCGCCCAAGAAAGCGAGGCACCGGAGCAGAAGGGCAGTGTGGCGCGGATGAGAATTCAGGTTGGCCCCTTGAGCGCAGCAGCGCGCAAACAGCTCGATGTCTCCTCGGGCGTTCTGGTACTTGGGGTTGCCAACGGTCCGGCGGCAATGGCCGGAATTCGGCCCGGCGACGTCATTCTCCAGGTGGCGCAGCAGCCCATCGACAACGTCGCACAATTGCAGAAGTTGGTATCCTCTTTACCGGCTGGGCAGCCGATTCCGGTACTCATCCATCGTCGCGAAGGGAACTTCTACGTGGTTCTCTCCCTGCCCCGCTGATTTCTGGCGGTTTCCGGGGGGTTGGCATCGAGCCACCCCCCTTTTGTATTGAGATTTGGGTGCATGAGCACAGAGCAAGAGCGAATTCGTAATTTTTCCATCATCGCCCATGTCGATCATGGCAAGTCTACCCTCGCCGACCAATTCATTCGGCTCTGTGGTGCCTTGACAGAGCGCGAGATGGAAAGCCAGGTACTCGACAGCATGGATATCGAGCGCGAGCGCGGTATCACCATCAAAGCCCAGAGCGTACGCCTGCAATACCATGCCGACGACGGCCAAGATTACGTTTTTCATTTGATTGACACCCCGGGGCACGTGGATTTTTCCTACGAGGTCAGCCGCTCTCTCGCCGCTTGCGAAGGGGCCCTGCTGGTGGTCGATGCCTCGCAAGGGGTGGAAGCGCAGAGTGTGGCCAATTGCTATACCGCTATGGAGCACGACCTCGAGATCATTCCGGTGCTCAACAAAGTGGACCTGCCGGCGGCAGATCCAGAGCGGGTCAAGCGTGAAATCGAGGAAATCATTGGGTTGCCCGCCGCCAATGCCATCCTTGCTAGTGCCAAGGAAGGCATCGGTATTCGCGAAATTCTCGAACAGGTGGTGCACGATATCCCCGCGCCTCGAGGTGATCCGCAAGCACCCCTACAAGCCCTGATCATCGACTCTTGGTTTGACAACTACGTCGGTACGGTAGTGCTGGTGCGCGTGGTAAATGGCAACCTGCGCAGCGGCCAGCGTATTCGGACCATGGCCGGTGGCAAAGAATACACCGTCGAAAAGACGGGTGTTTTTACCCCCAAAGCACTCATGGTGCCAGCTTTGGAGACGGGAACCGTGGGTTTTGTGATTGCCGGCATCCGCAGCATCGAGGGGGCGCGAGTGGGCGATACCCTCACCGATGCCGCCAAGCCCGCCAGCGCGGCGCTACCGGGTTTTCGCGAAGTGCAGGCGCAGGTCTTTACGGGCCTGTATCCGATCGATTCGTCGGATTACGAACGCTTTCGCGAAGCCTTGCAAAAGCTGCGTCTCAATGATGCAGCCCTGCAATTTGAGCCGGAGGTCTCGCAAGCCCTGGGCTTTGGTTTTCGTTGTGGTTTTCTTGGCCTACTGCACATGGAAATCATCCAGGAGCGCCTGGAGCGGGAATATCAGCTCGAATTACTGAGTACGGCGCCAACAGTGGTGTATGAGATCGAGACCACCGATGGCGAGATTGTGCACCTTTCCAATCCAGCAGATTTGCCGCCAGTCAATCGGATTCGGGAAATTCGCGAGCCGATGATTCGCGCCAATATCCTGGTGCCGGAAAAGTATTTGGGGCAGGTGATCACCCTCTGTGAAGAGCGTCGCGGCCGGCAGGTAAACATGCAATTCACTGGCGGCCAAGTAATGGTAACCTACGAGCTGCCCCTCAACGAGGTGGTGCTCGACTTTTTTGATCGGCTCAAATCGGTGAGCCGCGGCTATGCGTCGATGGATTATGAGTTTTCTCGCTTCCAAGCGGGACCCTTGGTAAAGATGGACATTCTCATCAATGGCGAAAAACTNNCTGTCGTGGATCGTGCACCGAGATTTTTCCGAGCGGCGTGGCCGGGAATTGGCGGGGCGTTTGAAAGATCTCATTCCGCGGCAGATGTTCGAGGTGGCCATTCAGGCTGCCATTGGTGCCAAGATCATCGCGCGCGAAACGGTCAAGGCCATGCGCAAGGACGTGCTCGCCAAGTGTTACGGTGGGGATATTACCCGCAAGCGTAAGCTCCTCGAAAAACAAAAGGAAGGCAAAAAGCGAATGAAGCAGGTGGGCCGCGTGGAGATTCCCCAGGAAGCCTTCTTGGCTATTTTACAGAGCGACAAGCGCAACTAAGCGCGTACCGACGGAGAACAGGGCATGGATTTTACTCTCGGGTTATTTTTGGCGGTGGTGGTGACCGGTTTGATCTGGTTTATCGACCAATTCTTTTTACGTCGCCGCCGTGCTGTCGACGAGCGTGTGCCCGTGCTTATCGACTATGCCCGTAGTTTCTTTCCTGTACTGCTGGTGGTGTTTCTGATTCGCGCCTTTCTTTTTGAGCCCTTTCAGGTACCCTCGGGTTCCATGCTGCCCACCATCCGCGTCGGCGATTTTTTGTTGGTAAATAAATTTACCTGGGGCCTGCGCCTGCCGTTGATTCATACGGAGCTGACCCAGGGCAATCCGGTGCAGGCGGGAGACATCATGGTCTTTCGCTTTCCCAAGAATCCCCGCATCGACTACATCAAACGGGTAATTGGTCTGCCTGGCGATACCATCGAGGTGAAAGGCAATGATCTCTACATCAACGGTAAATTGATTCCCAAAACCTATCTTGGCACCTTCAATTACCGTCCCGAGGGTCAGGGGGAGAGCGGTATGGTCATCCCCACCAAGGAATATGCGCAAACCATTGGTGGCCACACCTTTCATATCATCGAATTCAATACTCCCGAGGCGCACATGGACTTTGGTCCCTACAAAGTGCCGCCGGATTGTTATTTCATGATGGG
>DDOU01000030.1:5358-6683 GCA_002341825.1 Candidatus Igneacidithiobacillus taiwanensis
GGCAAGGCCTTGTTCATTTGGTTCTCTTGGGATGCTGAGACGTGGTCTGTGCGCTGGCATCAGATTGGTCGTGCCCTCGACGGTGCCAATAACTGAGATTTTGCGGCCGATGAAAAACTTGCAGATTGACGTTTATCCTCTAATTAGTAAAACCAGCAGTGTTTACTCGGGGTAGGAGATGGTGCGTGCGCAAGGTCGTCAGGCTGGCATAGGCCTCATTGGCGCCATTTTTTGGATCGTGGTTTTGGCAGTGGTTGTGGGTCTGATCGTGAAGATTGGGCCTGCCTATTACGATAATTTGTCCCTGCAAAACATTCTTCAGGATCAGGCCCGTCACATTCGCGCTGGCGAGTCCGATGAGCAGATCATCAACGACCTGCAGGATCGCCTCCACGTCGCCATGATTAAGATCAAGTCCGAAGATATTCGTATTGTCAAAGAGGGCGATGCACCGGTGCAGATCGTCGTCGACTATCAACGGGTCGTGCCGTTGATTGGTAATACCAGTCTGTTGATCCACTTCCATACCCACAGTTAAGGATTTATTCCTCTCTTTTGGCGGCGAGGGTATACTATGCCTATGAACGCCTTCGACCATCTGCAAGATCGTATTGCCTATCACTTTCAGGACCTGAGTTTATTGCGTCAGGCCCTCACCCATCGTAGTGCCGCTGCCCTCCACAATGAGCGTTTGGAGTTTTTGGGCGACGCCGCTCTCAATTTTGTGGTTGCCGCGCGTTTGTACAGCCGCTTTCCCCGAGGTAGTGAGGGTGATTTGTCGCGGATGCGGGCGCGGCTGGTGCGGGAGGAAACCCTGGCGCAAGTTGCGGAGGCGATTGCCGTGGCCGATGCCCTCATTCTTGGCGCCGGCGAACTACGTAGCGGCGGAGCTCGGCGTGCCTCGATCCGCGCCGATGCGGTAGAGGCCATCATCGGTGCTGCCTACCTGGACGGTGGCATGACGGCGGTCGAGACGATAGTCGACCATCTGATCGTGCCTTTGATTACCGATACCTTGGGTGCGGAGGAATTGCGCGATCCCAAAACCCGTCTGCAAGAATTTTTGCAGGGGAAGGGGCGGGCCCTGCCCAGCTATGAACTCGTCGAAGAGAAAGGGCAGGCGCACGAGCGACGCTTCGTTGCTCGTTGTAGTGTGGAGGGGATGCCGGCAACGGAGGCCGAGGACAGCAGTCGCCGCAAGGCGGAACAGGGGGCAGCGCAGTTGATGCTGGCGCAACTGCAGAGCCGCTTGGGCGGTCAGCGTCATGTCGGCTGAGGAGTCAGCGACCGCGCATCGCTGCGGCAGTGTCGCCCTGATTGGGCGA
>DDOU01000032.1:0-2563 GCA_002341825.1 Candidatus Igneacidithiobacillus taiwanensis
GAGCACCAGCAGAGCCGAGTCCTGTAGCACGGTGTATTGCAGTCCGTAGCGCTCCATTGAGCGTACCGCATTGGCCATGCGGTTGGCGCTATCGCTGAGGGCAACGGCACGCAAGATGCCGCTTTGCCCCTCTTCCGCAAACTGGGCAATGGTCAGGGTGATGCTGAGGATTACCAACACCATCGGCAGGATGGCCAGACCGAAACCAAAAATGGTCAGCCAAGAGAGGGAATTAGGACGCCTCATGCGGGGCTGCTGCAATGCACCAGCCGCCCGGCCACGAAGAGATAGCGCAACTGACCGCGCAAGGGCCAGCCGGCATAGGGGTGATTGCGGCCGCGGCTGAAGCTCTGCAAGGTGGGAATACACTCTGCCTCGGGGTCGAAGAGGCAGATGTCGGCTGGGGTATCGAGCGCCAGGCGCGGTGCCGGCAAGCCCAGCACCGCAGCGGGGCCGGTGGTGAGAAGACGCAGCAGGGTGAGTAGATCGATCCAGCCCGCATCCACCAAACGTAGCGCTAGGGGTAAGGTCCACTCGGCAGCGGCAATGCCAAAGGGCGCCTGCACAAAGGTTTGTCCTTCTTCCTCCCGCCCCCAGGGCTGATGTTGCACCGACAGGCACTGCACGCTGCCATCGCCCAGGGCGCGCCCGAGGGCCTCGCGGTTTTCCTGACTGCGCAGGGGGGGCAGCAACTTGCCATGCGGGTTAAAATGGCCGATATCCGCGGTGCTCAGCAGCAGGTGATGGAGGCTGACGCCAGCACTGACGGCTTGGCCTGCCCGACGTGCCGCCGCCACCCGCGTCAGGGCCTGCGCACTGCTGAGGCTCGGAAAATGCACCCGAGCGCCGGCGAGGGCGGCAACGCGCAAGTCTCGCTCCACTCCGATATCTTCGGCCGCCTGCGGACGACCAGGTAGCCCCAGACGCAAGCTGAGCGGCCCTTCGTCCATCACCCCGCCCGCCGCGAGGCTATCGTCTTCCGGCCAGAGAAAAACCGTGCGCCCGAGATCGGCGGCGTAGCTCAATGCCAAGCGCAGGATTCGGCTGTCTGCCACCGGGCGTTGGCCCTGACTGAACACTGTCGCCCCAGCGCGCAACAAGGCTTCCATTTCGCTCAGTTGGGCACCACGCAGCTCACGGGTGAGGGCCGCCGCCGAATGCACCCGCAGTAAGCCGAGGGTAGTTGCGGCCATTTGTTGCTCGCAAATCACCCCGGGCTGATCGGCAATGGGCGCACAGGTCGGGTCGAGGACGACGGTGCCAAAGCCGCCCGCCGCCGCCGCCCGCAGTTCCGATTCGAGATCGCCATTGCGCCCATGCCCTGGGGTATGGGCTTGAAACTGGGTTTCGATAAAGGCGGGACAGGCTACGAGACCGCTGCCATCGATTTCCTCGTCGGCCACAAAGTCGGTGGGAACTTCGCCCAGGCCGACGATGCGCCCCTCGCTAATCGCGATATCTCCCTGCCAATCCCGCCCACTTTCGGGATCGATGAGGCGCAGATGGCGAAGCCAACGGCGGGTCACGCGCCACCTCCGGCCAAGCGGGCCAGCACTGCCATGCGGAGGGCCAAACCATGGGTGACCTGGTCGAGGATGTGCGCCTGCGGTCCATCGGCGACTTCGGCGCTGATTTCCACGCCGCGATTCATTGGCCCCGGATGCAGGACCACGGCGTCGGGAGCGGCCAAGCGCAAGCGTGCGGCGGTGAGCCCGTAGCGGCGATGATACTCCTCGAGACTGGGCAGGCGCTGGGCATCCATGCGCTCGCGCTGCATGCGCAGGGCGTAGACCACATTGGCCCCGGCCAGGGCGGGCTCGAGTTCGTGCCACACATGCACCCCCAGGCTGTGTAGCTCCGGCGGCACCAGGGTACGCGGACCGACGACGCGAATCTGCGGGCAGCCGAGGATCGACAACGCATGGATGAGGGCGCGGGCGACACGGGAATGCAAGACATCACCCAGAATCACCACTACTCGCTCGCTGATGGGGCCAGCAAGACGGCGCAAGGTGAAAACATCGAGGAGGGCTTGGGTGGGATGGGCATGTTGCCCGTCGCCGGCATTGACGACCCAGGCGTGCTCACCCAGATGGCGGGCGAGGAGATGCGCCGCACCTGCCTCCGGGTGGCGAAGAATGAAGCCATCTACCTGCATGGCAAGGAGGTTGTCGACGGTGTCGAGCAGCGACTCCCCCTTGGCAGCACTACTGCTGGCGACGGCAATGTTGAGCACGTCGGCCGACAGGCGCTTGGCNNGTGCTGTTCTCATAAAAGAGATTGACCAGGGTCCGTCCGCGCAGAATGGGAATCTTTTTGACCGTCCTCTCCCCGAGGCCCAAGAAGGACTCGGCACTGTCGAGAATCTCGACGATTTCTCCCTCGCGCAGGCCCTCGATGGTGAGTAGATTGCGCAGGCGCCCTTCGCTATCCCGTTGCGGGTCACCCTCGCCCATACGCCAAGGCATCATGGCTGTTGCTCCTTAGCGGGATGCTGCACGAACTCTAGCGACAAGGGCTGGGGGCCGCGCAATTTGACGTAATCATCGGGGTTGCTGCGCAG
>DDOU01000032.1:2619-2983 GCA_002341825.1 Candidatus Igneacidithiobacillus taiwanensis
GCCAGCAACACTTGCTCCGGCCGGCCATAGTCGAAGATCTCGTTGAGGGCAGCGCGGATGGTGCGCCCGGTATACAAGACGTCGTCGACGAGAATGATACGGGCGCCGTCGATGGCAAAGGGAAGGTTCGAGGCCTTGACCTGCGGATGCAGACCAACGCGGCTGAAATCGTCTCGGTAGAAGGAGATGTCGAGTTGCCCAAGGGGGGTGCTCATGCCGAGGCGTCGATGCAGCTCCTCGGCAATCCACACGCCGCCGGTGTAGATGCCGATCATCGCCCAGGATTGCGGATCGATGCGCGCTTGCAGGTCGCGTTGCAGCGCATCGAGAAGGGTGCTTACTTCCCAGACGGACGCCATTGCCG
>DDOU01000032.1:3133-3751 GCA_002341825.1 Candidatus Igneacidithiobacillus taiwanensis
GCCGCCCGCGCCGAGTTGCCCTCGCTGCCATCGGCGAGCAGGGGCAAACCCAGCACCAGGGCCTGGGGCTGCCAGTCGGCAATCAAGCGCGCGAGCCCCAGCCAGTCGGGCCCCTGCTCGCCATTGCGCAGGGTGGACAGAGGCTGTGCCCCCAAGCCTGCCTCGCCGAGAAAGGCGACGCCGATGCGTTTGCTGCCGTAGTCGATGCCGAGCCAAGGACCGATGGCGTCAGGCATGACCAGCAGCGCCGCTCAGCAGGCGCATGTCGATGCCGAGCCCCCGCGCCGCTTCCTGCCAGCGCTCCCCGGGGGGTAACTGAAACAGCACGAGCGGATCGACGGGCCCATGCAGCCAGGAGTTTTCGGCAATTTCTCGTTCCAGCTGACCGTCGCCCCAGCCGGCGTAGCCCAGGGTCAGCAAGAATTGCTCCGGCCCGCGATGCTCGGCAATGGCGGTAAGGATGTCTGGCGAGCTGGTCAGCGCCAGATTTTCACTGACCACCAAGCTCGACTGCCATTCGCCCACCGGCTGATGCAAGACGAAGCCATGCTGTGGGCTCACCGGTCCGCCCCAGTACACCGGGCGGCGAATCATCTCTTCCGAGGGGGTGATGTCGAC
>DDOU01000137.1:0-130 GCA_002341825.1 Candidatus Igneacidithiobacillus taiwanensis
GCCTCATCGACAATAAGGTGATGCCGTGAGCGAGCGACGCGAGATTCCCTATAACTACACCTCCTTTTCCGATCGGGAAATCGTCATCCGTTTTCTTGGCGAGGAGTCCTGGCGCATTCTCGACGAACTG
>DDOU01000137.1:139-265 GCA_002341825.1 Candidatus Igneacidithiobacillus taiwanensis
TACCGGCCGTTCGGCGCGGATGCTCTTTGAAGTCCTTGGCGACCTCTGGGTGGTGGCGCGTAACCCCTACCTGCAGGAAGACTTGGCCGCCAACGGCAAGCGTCGGCGCGCGCTCTGGCAGGCGCT
>DDOU01000137.1:311-1123 GCA_002341825.1 Candidatus Igneacidithiobacillus taiwanensis
CTCGAGCAGTGCCGACAAGCCAAGGCCAAGTTCATTGCCGATTTTGCCGAGGAGCAGGCCCTGCGCCGTCGCGCTGCCCAGGCCTTGGGTAAGGTCAGTCACAAGGATCACATCGACTTCAGCCCCTACGCCCGCGTCGCCCACATTACCGATGCCTCGGACTGGCGCGTCGAGCTGCCCTTGGTGGTGCTCTATCCCGCCAGCGAGGAAGAACTGGCTGCCCAGGTTCGCGTCTGTCGCGAACTCCAGTTGGCCATCATTCCCCGCGGCGGCGGCACCGGCTACACCGGCGGTGCCATCCCCCTCACCCCGCGCAGCGCCGTCATCAATACCGAAAAGCTCGATCAACTCTCGGCCGTGCAAGAGGTGATGCTCCCCGGCTGTGCCACCCCGGTACCGGTGGTAGAGGCCGGCGCCGGGGTGGTAACCAAGGCGGTGGCGGACCTCGCCGAGGCGGCGGGCCTGGTTTTTGCGGTCGACCCCACTTCCCTCGATGCCTCGACCATTGGCGGCAACATCGCCATGAATGCCGGCGGCAAAAAGGCGGTGCTCTGGGGTACCGCTCTCGACAATCTCGTCTCTTGGCGCATGGTCATGCCCGATGGCAACTGGCTCGAGGTCGAGCGCCTCGACCACAACCTGGGCAAGATCCACGATCAGGAACGGGTGCGTTTTCGCGTCAGCCGCTACGCCGCCAACGGCAAAACCCCCATCGGCAACCCGGAAACCCTCGAAATGCCGGGTTCGGCCTTCCGCAAGGTCGGGCTTGGCAAGGATGTCACCGACAAGGCCCTGGGCGGCCTGCCCGGCAT
>DDOU01000137.1:1157-1844 GCA_002341825.1 Candidatus Igneacidithiobacillus taiwanensis
CGCATGCCCAAGCATCTGCGCACCGTGTGCCTGGAATTCTACGGCAAGGACCTCGAGCCGGCGGTAGCGGCCATCGTCGAGGTCAAAAACCATGTCGAGTCCCTGCCCGGAGTGCTGCTGACGGGGTTGGAGCATCTCGACGAGCGCTACATCAAGGCCGTGAAATACAGCAACAAGGCACCACGCCGGGAGCGCCCGCGCATGCTGCTCTTGGCAGACATCGCCAGTGACGATGCCGATGCCGTCGGCGCGGCTGCCTCGGCGGTGGTGCGCCTGGCCAACGCCCGCGGCGCGGAGGGCTTCATTGCCACCACACCAGAGTCGCGGCGCCGCTTTTGGGCCGATCGCAGCCGCACCGCAGCCATTGCTGCCCACACCAATGCCTTCAAAATCAATGAAGACGTCGTCATTCCCCTCGATCGTCTGGGCGACTACACCCGCGCCGTCGAACGGCTCAACATCGAGCAGTCCATCGCCAACAAGCTGCGCATCATCGAAGCCCTGCAGCAGTATTTGGCGGGTGAGCTGGCGGAGCTGCGTCAGGTCAAAGACTTTGAAGACAGTGAAGAAGAGCGCGCCATCGTCGCCCAAAAGCGGCAAGCGGCCCTGCACCTGCTCGCCGAGGTGCAGCAACGCTGGCAGGGCTATCTCGCCCGGCTCGACCAGCCAGTGCGCGATCTCCTGCCC
>DDOU01000137.1:1902-3074 GCA_002341825.1 Candidatus Igneacidithiobacillus taiwanensis
GACCTGCGCATCAGCTATCGCGAATCCATCGGCAAGCCCCTGGAGGAGCTCTTTGCGGGCGAGCGCTTCACCGCCGTTCTTGCGGAAATTCGCCGCATCCACGAGCGGGTGCGCCGCACGCGGATCTTCGTTGCCCTGCACATGCATGCCGGCGACGGCAACATCCACACCAATATCCCGGTCCTCTCTTCCGATCGCGAGATGCTGCAGGAAGCCGATCGCGTGGTCGATCGGATCATGGCGGTGGCCAAGGAGCTGGGAGGGGTGATTTCCGGCGAGCACGGCATCGGCATCACCAAGATGCGCTGGCTGGAGCCGGAAAAGGTAGCCGCTTTTCAGCGCTACAAAGAGGCCGTCGACCCCGAGGGCGTCTTCAACCCCGGTAAGCTGCTGCCGGGATCCGGGTTGGAACATGCCTACACCCCCTCCCTGCAACTGGTGGAGCAGGAGGCCCTGATCCTCGAGGCCAGCGCCCTCGATGCCCTTAACCGCGAAATAAAGGACTGCCTGCGCTGCGGCAAGTGCAAGCCCGTGTGCATGACCCACATCCCCCGCGCCAACCTGCTCTATTCGCCGCGCAACAAGATCCTCGCCACCGGCCTGCTCATCGAAGCCTTCCTCTACGAGGAGCAGACCCGGCGCGGGGTGTCGCGACAGCATTTTCGCGCCCTCGAGGATGTGGCGGAACACTGCACTACCTGCCACAAATGTCTAACCCCTTGTCCCGTCGATATCGATTTTGGCGAGGTTTCGGTACACATTCGCAACCTGCTGCGTGCCCGTGGCGAGAAGCATTTTTCCCCCGGCACCCGCCTCGCCCTGCACTATCTCAACGCCAGTGAGCCGCAAACGGTGCATTTTATGCGCCGCGCCGTGCTGCAGCCCGCCTACCAGGCCCAGGCCTTGGCGCACCAAATCGTCAAGCCCCTGCTGCCCAAGGGCGAGGCGCCGGCAACCACAGGCAAGGCGAACCTGCGCGCCGAGGTCATTCACTTTCTGCGCAAGCCGCTGCCCACCGACATGGGGGCACAGACCATGCGGCAGATCCTTGGCATCGTCGACAACGAGACCGTCCCCATCCTCCGCGATCCCCAATGCGCACCCGACAGCGAAGCGGTGTTCTATTTTCCCGGATGCGGCAGCGAGCGGCTGTTCAGCCAGATTGGTATGGC
>DDOU01000137.1:3195-3564 GCA_002341825.1 Candidatus Igneacidithiobacillus taiwanensis
CTCTTCCACCGGGTTGCGAACACCCTCAATTACCTCGACATCAAGACGGTGATCCTCTCCTGCGGCACCTGCATGGATCAGCTGCTCAAGTACCAATTTGAGCAGATCTTTCCGGGCTGTCGACTTCTCGACATCCACGAGTTCCTCCTCGAGAAAGGCGTCAGCCTGCAGGGGGTATCGGGGGTGCAGTATCTCTATCACGACCCCTGTCATAGTCCGATGAAGACCTACAAGCCCCTGCAAGTTGCCGAGACTTTGCTCGGGCAGCCGGTCCGCGCTTCGGAACGCTGCTGTGGCGAGGCCGGTACCCTGGCCACCAGCCGCCCGGACATCGCTACCCAGCTGCGGGCGCGCAAGGAAGAGGTCCTG
>DDOU01000160.1:0-2613 GCA_002341825.1 Candidatus Igneacidithiobacillus taiwanensis
CGAGGAAAATGCCTGGTTCAACGGTTACAATCCGAAGATTACCACCTCGGTATGGGTGGGCTATGACGACAACCGCAGCATGGGGACCTGGGCGGCAGGAGCGCGGGAGGCCCTGCCCATTTGGATCCGTTACATGGCAACAGCTCTCAAAGGGCAGCCGGATAATGGATTTTTCATCCCCCCGGATGTGGTGCAGGCGCGCTACGACCCCCGCACCGGCACCTTGGCGGGTGGAAGTAAGGGTAAGCTCGGCTATTTCCTTGCCGGTTATTTACCGCCGGCGCAAAAATCACGACGAGAGCAGGAGCAGAGCTTCGTGCGCGCGCTGATGAAAATCTTTTAGGAGGAAAAGTGACGAAAGAAGGTGGGAACACCGCGGTCTCTAGCGGTCTCTGGGCTTGGGGAGTCTTGATTTTGGCGATACCCGCGTACTTTTTGCTCCATGCCTGGCTAGACCAAGGAGTCGACCGGCCCGACCCGCATCCTTTGCAGGTGGAGGGCCGCACTCATGTCGTTTCACCACAGGCGCCGCAGCGCCTTGGCTTGGCGGCACAGGCAGCGCCTTACTCCTGAGCGCAGGTTCAGTCCATGAAGAGGGAGCTGACGGAGTCTTCCTCGGCAATACGGCGAATGGTTTCGGCAAAGAGCTCGGCCACCGAAAGCACACGAATCTTGCCGCAAGCCTGAGCCTCCGCGCTGAGGGGAATGGTGTCGGTAACCACGAGTTCGTCGAGGGCAGAGCCGCTGATGCGTTCGATGGCCGGTCCCGAAAGCACCGGGTGGGTGCAGTAGGCGCTCACCCGTAGCGCACCCCGTTTCTTCAGGGCATGGGCGGCCTCGCAGAGGGTATTGGCGGTATCGACCATGTCGTCTACCAGAACACAGCTGCGTCCGTCGACCTCACCAATGATGTTCATGACCACCGACTCGTTGGGGCGCGGCCGACGCTTGTCGATGATCGCCAAGTCCACTTCCAGACGCTTGGCAATGGCGCGTGCCCGCACCACCCCGCCGACATCAGGAGACACGACCATGAGGTTCTCGGGGTTCTGCCGCCAGATATCGCCAAGCAGGATGGGAGATGCGTAAATGTTATCGACCGGAACGTCGAAAAAGCCCTGGATCTGGTCGGCGTGCAGATCCATGGTGAGAACTCGATGGGCGCCTGCAGTAGTGACCAAATCAGCGACGAGTTTGGCGGTGATAGCGGTGCGCGCTCGCGATTTGCGGTCCTGGCGAGCATAACCAAAGTAGGGCATGACCGCAGTGATACGATTGGCCGAAGCGCGTTTGAGGGCATCGATCATGGTCAGAAGTTCCATGAGATGATCATTGGTGGGCGCACAGGTGGGTTGGAGCACGAAAACGTCGTGCCCGCGCACGTTTTCCAAGATTTCGACGAAGACTTCGCCGTCGCTGAAGCGGCTGACTTCGGCGCGACCGAGGGGAATCTGCAGGAATTTGACGATCTGTGCCGCCAGAGCGGGATTGGCATTCCCGCTAAACACCATCAGGCTACCGTGAGACATGAAAGATTGAGTCCCTCTGCACTGCCCGTAAAATAAAAATGGCTGGGGCGCCAGGATTCGAACCTGGGAATGCCGGAATCAAAATCCGGTGCCTTACCGCTTGGCTACGCCCCAGCAGGGATTTTCTGAAGGAGCGCGCGAAGAGGGTGATGATTCCGCCCTCGCACCGACCATCCTCGCCAAGGCGAAGGGAGCCGGTGGAGAAGGGCTGAGACATCCACCGCTTCTGGAATCTCGGCGAAGCAACAAGCACCACTGCCCGTTAGCCGCGCATTTCGCAGGCCCTGCGCCGTGAGCCAGTCGATGCACTCGGCAATGACGGGATATCGGCGTCGGACCAAGGGCTCCAGGGTATTCTCCTGCGCCCCCTCCAAAAACGCCGATATTGTGCTGGGCGGGTGCTGGCGTGTCAATTCGGGATCACGGAAGACATCCGCCGTAGCAACGGAGATGCCCGGATGCACCAACAGATACGGTAATTCCGCCAGGGGTGGCATGGCTTGCAGGCGTTCCCCGATGCCCTCGGCCCAGGCGCTTTCGCCAAAGAGAAAGAACGGCACGTCGGCGCCGAGCGTTGTGCCGAGGGCAATGAGTTCGGCGCGGGAGAGACCGCAATGCCAGAGCTGGTTGAGCACCAGCAGGGTGGTTGCCGCATCGGAAGAGCCGCCACCCACCCCGCCGCCGGCAGGAAGCGACTTACGTAGGCTGATTTCCACCCCCTCGCCGATACCGCAGTGCTGCGCAAGCAGCCGGGCAGCACGCAAGGTCAATTCTTGCTCGGGCGGAACGCCCGCGGGACCGCCTTGCGAGCGAAAGACCCCACTGGGGGCCGAGCTAAAGTGCAAGGTATCGGCAAGGTCGATGAATTGGAAAACGCTTTGCAGAAGGTGATAGCCGTCTTCTCGTCGTCCAAGCACGCGCAGCATCAAATTGAGCTTGCCCGGGGCGGGGTACCAGATTGGCTCGCTCACCGTCCCAATCTCCAGTCGCTGATGGCAATGCGCAGTTGCAAGCCGTTCGGGCCATCCGCCTGCAAAAGCGCGGGCATTTGCAGCCCGCCCACGGCGCTGTAGTGCAGATAGTG
>DDOU01000160.1:2758-3623 GCA_002341825.1 Candidatus Igneacidithiobacillus taiwanensis
CATGTCGGGTGCCGAACGCTGCTGGCCGTTGGCCTCGAGAAGGGTGGCTTGCTGATTCGATTGCCGCAGCTCGGCAACCGTATTGCCGAGGGGGCCGAGAATGCGGAGTTGCTGTGCCTGGGGCGCTTGCTGCCAACGAAAGCCGAAGCTCTGTCCGCCCTGCTGACGGTGTAGGGAGGCAACACCGCTGGCGGTCCAGCGCTGTACCGAGGCCAGCACCTGGGCACGTTGCTCTGCGGGTAGGAGAAGGTGCTGCGCGACGGGGGGCTCTGGTAACTGGGCGCAGGCCGAAAGGAGCAGGGCGAGAAGGCTGAGCAGGAGCCCGCCGCGTAGAACCGAAAGGAAGCGGGTCATGGGTGCATCAACGCCTCATGCAGTTGTGGACTGTTGGGATGCAGCTGCAGACCCCGTCGCCAGAGGGCGCGAGCCTCTTGTTGGCGGCCCAAATGCCAGAGCACGCGGCCCAGATGGGCGAGCACTTCGGGATCATCGCCGAGTCCGGCATGCGCTTTCTCCAAGTAATGTAGTGCTTCTTTCTGCTTTCCTTGCAGGTGATAGAGCCAGCCGATGCTGTCCTGAATGCTGGGATCCTCGGGCGCGTATTCTATGGCCTTCTCCAGGTAGGGTGCAGCTTGCGCCGGATCCTTCTGGTGCAGTAACAGGCTGTAGCCAAGAAAATTGTATGCCTGGGCGTCGGTTGGCCGTAGGGCAATCACTACGCGCATCGCTTTCTCCATGCCGGTAAAGTCGCCAGCAGCTTCGGCGACCTCCCCACGCGCGTACCAAAGATCGGCATTTTTGGGGTGTTGCGCCAGGGCCTGATCGAGAATTTTTGCAGCGGCTGCGTAGTTTTTTTGTTCTTGCA
>DDOU01000160.1:3706-4649 GCA_002341825.1 Candidatus Igneacidithiobacillus taiwanensis
GCGCTATCTGCAGTTGCGCTTGGTCGGCTAGGGGTGTGTCGGCGAGCTTGCGAAAGGCTTCGATTGCCGTGTTCCAATCCTTTTGGCCCGCGGCAATTTCGCCGGCATATAGGTGCAGAATGGCGGCGTGAGGTTGTAGCTCGCGCAGATGTGCCAGGGCGTTTTCGCTGCCCTTCCAGTCCTTTTCGACAATGGCCAAGGGCAGAAGCTGATTCCAGATCTCCGCCTGGTCGGGACGCAGCAGGCTCACTTGCTGCAGGATGCGATAGGCCTGGGTTTGGCCGCCGAGACGCAGGTAGAGCTGCGCAAGGTAGAGTCGAGCATCGACGGCATCGGGATGTGCCGCGCAAAAGCCCTGTAGCTGCTGCAAGGCCTGCAGATCTTTCCCTTGTCGGAGTAGGCTCTCAGCCTGAAACACGGCTGCCTCGTCCCAGTCGGGCCGCAACTGCAACGCCTTGGTAAAAGCACTCTGCGCCTGTATGGGTTGTTTTTGCAGCAGGGCAACCCGGCCTAGGGCGAGATAAGCCGAGGCCGCGTCTGGGTGCTGCTGCACGACGGCTTGCAGCAGGCGCTCGGCATCCCCGAGGCGCCCTTGTTGGGCGAGGAGTTCCGCCAGTTCGCTGCTCACGCGCTCGTCGTTGGGGAAGCGCGCCAGGGTAGCCTGCAATAATTCGATGGCCTGATGGTCTTTGCCGCTGGCCAGTAACAGGCCCGCCTCGAAGCGAGCCGATGCGCTGTTCTCGGGAGCGATTTCGTGCCAACGCTGCGCCCAACTGAGGGCAAGGGGGAGATCACCAAATTGCGCGGCGGCCTTGGTGGCGGCCTCCAGAACGCTGGCGGTGGGAACTCGCTTGACGCTTTGTTTCCAAGCCGGGATGGCGATGCTGGCGTCTTTGGCCTGGGTGGCGAATTGGGCGCTGAGGAGGTAGAAGAGACTTTCTCC
>DDOU01000160.1:4773-5845 GCA_002341825.1 Candidatus Igneacidithiobacillus taiwanensis
AAGCCTTGCGGAAAATGCGCGATGACGGATGGGTCCTTCGCTGCACGGACGAAATCACCATTTTCTGCTACGGCTTGAGTCATAACAGTGCGCCTATCGAGGTGCGCGAGAAATTCGCCTTCGCTCCCGATCAATTGGCAGCGGCGCACCGGGATATCCTTGCCCAAAATCTCGCCAAAGAAGTACTGATTCTTTCTACCTGTAACCGCACCGAAATCTACACCCACGGCGGGAATGGCCCGCATGAGGCGCGCCTGCGCGATTGGCTGGCGCAATATCATGGCGTCGACGCCGAATTACTGCGCGGCAATACCTTTGCCCTCGAGGACCAAGCGGCGGTGCAGCATCTGTTCCGCGTGGTCTGCGGACTCGATTCGATGATCATTGGCGAGCCGCAAATTCTTGGACAAGTGAAGAGCGCTTATCAGATCGCCGCCGATGTCGACAGTACCGGGCCGGTCCTCAACCGCCTGCTGCACTGGGCGTTTCGGGTTGCCAAACGGGTGCGCACCGAAACAGCCATCGGTTCGGCACCGGTAAGTGTTGCTTACGCGGCCGTCAGCTTGGCACGTCAGTTTCTCGGGACCTTACAGGGCAAAAGGGTGCTTCTGATCGGCGCTGGCGAAACCATCGAACTGGTGGCTACCCACCTGCGCGAGCATGAACTCGAGGGTTTTTTTGTGGCCAACCGTAGTCCCGAGCGCGCCCGCCTCCTGGCCGATCGCCTTGGTGGACAGGCATACTCCCTCGAAGAGGCGCCGGCCTTGGTGCCCCGAGTGGATCTCGTCCTCAGCTGCACTGCGAGCCCGCAGATCATCCTGCGCTCGGCAGAGGTGCAGCAGGGACTGCCGCGAGAGCGGGGTAGCCTGCTGCTCCTCGATCTTGCGGTGCCGCGGGATATCGACCCGGCGATTGCCGACCTCGATGACTGCTACCTCTACACCATCGACGACCTCAACGACATTGCCCAAGCCGGTATGCAAGCGCGGCGCGAGGCGGCGCAAGAGGCAGAGCAGATCATCGCCGCCGAAGTCCAGGGTTTCCAATCCTGGCGCGATAGCCTCGAAGTGGT
>DDOU01000060.1 GCA_002341825.1 Candidatus Igneacidithiobacillus taiwanensis
CACAGCTCCCGTCAACTTGCCGAGCGCCTGCGCGCCATCCAAAACACGCGCCCGGCAATTCTGTTGGGCACGCAGATGCTCAGCAAGGGACATCATTTTCCTGATGTCACCCTGGTGGGCATCGTCGATGTGGACCAAGGCCTCTACAGTGCCGACTTTCGCGCCAGCGAGCGCCTGGCGCAAACCGTCATTCAGGTAGCCGGCCGCGCCGGCCGCGGTGATGCCCCGGGCCGGGTACTGCTGCAAAGCTATCTGCCCGAGCATCCGCTACTGCAAGAGTTGCAGAGTGGCGACTACGGCAAAGCGGCGGAACGCCTGCTGCAGGAGCGACAAGCCGCCGGTCTGCCCCCCTTCAAAGCCATCGCCCTGCTCCAAGCCGAGGCGCAGCAGATGGAACGGGTGCAGGCCTTTTTGCAAGCCGCGCGCCAGCATCTGCGGGATCTGACTTGCACCGGCCCCCTGCCGGCGCTGCTCGAGCGTCGCGCTGGCTTCTACCGTGCTTATCTCTGGCTGGAAAGCGACAGCCGCGTCCAGCTGCATCGCGCCCTGGCCAGTGCCCGCGAGCAGATTGCCTCCCTCCCCGCGGCGCGCCGGGTACGTTGGGGTATTGACGTCGATCCGCAAAATTTTTGAATCGCAAGCATCGGCCCGTGGCTTGGTGGGGCATGCGCAGATTCAGCAAGCAAATGCAGATTTGCATTCATGGCCAAAAGGCCTATACTCGAAAATGCCAGTTCGGCAATTTTTTATTTGGGGTGTAACATGGCGGTTGGTACGGTAAAGTGGTTTAACGACAGCAAGGGGTTTGGTTTCATTACGCCGGAAGATGGCAAGGAAGATGTATTCGTGCATCACTCCGCCATCGAAGGTTCTGGATTCAAGACTCTTGCCGAAGGCGAGCGCGTCAACTTCGAAGTGACGCGTGGTCCCAAGGGTCTACAGGCCGAGAAGGTCCGTCGGGCGTAATTCGTCCATGCAGGGTGGCACTTGCCACCCTCCCCCTTGCGGGGAAAACACTTGCCGGCCCGGGTTTCTGAGCCGGTATTTTTATGTCCGCCGTTCGCGTTTACGCGTTGTCGGACGCGGCGACCGCCGCTCTTCTCCAGCAGCAATCGCCGGAGATTTCCGCTTTATTCCCGCGCGCGGCGGCTTGCTGGCCGCGCCAGCATCCTCTCCCGTCAACGGACGGATCTGCAAGGGACGCCCGCAGACCCAAGTCTTTTTGAGGTGCTCCAGTATCGAGCCATGCAGGTCGGCAGGAAGCTCAACGGTACTATGGTCGCTAGCGACCTGTACTTTGCGAATCAAGCGGCTGGGCAAGCCCGACTCGTTGGCAATCGCGCCCACGATGTTCTTTACCTGGGCGCCATGCTCCTCGCCCACGTCCAAGCGATACGCCCGCATTGCCGGGGCGCCGTCACTCGAAGACGGTTCACTCGCGCGTGGCCGGCGTGGACGTTCCTCAGCGTCGCCGTGTCGCTCCCGACGTGGCCGTTTTTCGGCGGTAGCCGAATCCAGGACGGCGCTGGGGCGGGTTTCCGGCTCTGGCAACAAGGGTTTGTCTTTCTGGACCAAAAACGCCAAGGCCGCAGCGATCTCTCCCAAACCCACATCGTTTTCTTCTTGATACTCGGCAATCAAGGCCTCAAAGGGGCTCAAATCCTGACTACCGATCACCTCCTGCAGCTGCTCTTTGAATTGGGCAACACGGCGGTCGGCGACATCGGCGAGACTTGGCAAATGCATGGGCTCGATGCTCTGCCCGGTGGCCCGTTCGATGGCCTTGAGCAGATAGCGCTCCCGCGGTGCGACAAAAAGAATGGCCTCGCCTTTACGGCCCGCACGACCCGTGCGCCCAATACGATGCACATAGGCCTCGGTATCGTTGGGGATATCGTAGTTGATGACATGCGTGATCCGCTCGACGTCGAGGCCGCGCGCGGCGACATCAGTGGCAATGACGATGTCGAGGGCGCCAGACTTGAGGCGCTCGACGGTCTGTTCGCGTAGCGCTTGGCTCATGTCGCCGTTCAAGGCTCCGCAGGCGTAGCCTCGCGCTTCTAGGCGCTCGGCAAGCTCAACCGTGGCCGTCTTGGTACGCACAAAAATGATCCAGGCGTTGCTGTCTTCCACCTCGAGGATCCGGGTCAGGGCATCGAGTTTGTGGGTGCCGCTCACCTGCCAGTAGCGCTGGCGAATGGCCGACACCGTCGTCGTGGCACTTTTGATCTTGATCTCGACGGGATCGCGCAAGTAGGTGCGGGCAATGCGGTGAATGGCGGCCGGCATGGTCGCCGAAAAGAGCGCGACTTGGCGCTGCTCCGGGGTGTGATGCAGGATGTCTTCGACGGCGTCGATGAAGCCCATACGCAGCATTTCGTCTGCCTCGTCGAGAACGACAGCCTGTAATTGGTCCAGCTGCAAGGTACGGCGGCGCAAGTGGTCTTGGATTCGCCCCGGGGTTCCCACTATCACCTGGGTGCCGCGCGCCAGCTGCTTGAGCTGCAGCCCCATGGATTGGCCGCCATAGATGGGCAACACATGAAATCCGGGCAGATATTTGGCATAGCTCTGCATGGCCTCTGCCACCTGAATGGCAAGCTCGCGCGTGGGCGTAAGGACGAGAATCTGCGGGAAACGCCGCGCGCAATCCACCCGGCTGAGCAACGGCAAGGCGAAAGCCGCGGTCTTACCGGTGCCGGTCTGCGCCAAGCCGATGACGTCTTGCCCGGCGAGCAGCGGCGGGATGCTCTGGGCCTGGATCGGGGAGGGCTGCTCGTAGCCAATCTCCTGCACCGCACGCAGGATCGGCTCGGCAAGCGAAAAATCACTGAAACGCTGTGCAGTTTCCTGTCCCATCTCCCTACTCCCTCGGCAAGCGAGTGCGCACTATACGCCAATTCATGCGTACATGCATGATTCAGTCATCGGCCCAAAGCTCGTGTAGGGCGGCGGCGATGCCCGCATCCGCCCC
>DDOU01000116.1:0-153 GCA_002341825.1 Candidatus Igneacidithiobacillus taiwanensis
CTTGCGGAGGTTGTCGTAGATGCCACGTCCCTCGGCAACGGCGCGGGCGATACTCGCAAAATTGTCATCGGCAAGAACGATGTCTGCCGCTTCCTTGGCGGCCTCGCTACCCTTGACGCCCATGGCAATGCCCACATCGGCTTGGCGCAGGGC
>DDOU01000116.1:225-2037 GCA_002341825.1 Candidatus Igneacidithiobacillus taiwanensis
CGGGCAAAGATACGCGCCTGCCGTACTGCGTCGGCGAGGCGGTCGGGGGTAAGGTGATCGAGATCGGCGCCGGTGAGCACCATGGAGTCATCGTCGGCAAGACCCATTTCTCGCGCAATGGCCAGGGCCGTGTCGGCATGATCGCCGGTGATCATCTTGACCTCGATACCAGCGCGCCGACAGGCGGCAATGGCGCGGATTGCTTCTGGCCGCGGTGGGTCGATGATCCCCACCACGGCAAGCAGTGTCAGCTCCTCGCCAAGGGTAGACAGGCTGAACTGCGCGGGATCGGAAGCCGGCTGCGTTCGCGCCAGAGCAAGCACGCGCAAGCCCTTGTTGCCCAAGCTACGGATTTGCTCTTGCCAGAATGCTTGCTGCAGGGGGCGTTGCTCGCCATCGGCAGCCAGTTGCCAACGACAACGCGCCAGGATCCGATCGGCTGCACCTTTGACCAAAATCTCTTGATGGCCCCCGCGATCCGCCACCCAAACCGCCATCAATTTATGGGCAGATTCGAAGGGAATGCTGGCCAGACGATGGTATCCAAGATCCTTTGCCCCGAGCTTACCCGCCAGCGCCAGCAAGGCCCCCTCGGTGGGCTCGCCCACGACTTGCCACGTCTCGCCCGACTCGCGTAATTGCGCGTCGTTGGCGAGAAGGGCAACCATCGCTGCGGCATCGCGGGCGGCATCCGCGCTGCTTGGCGTGACCTCCCCCTGTGGCGCATAGCCCGTGCCGCTTGCCTCGTAGAGCGTGCTGGCTGTGCGCAGGTAGCGAGCGAACATCTCGTTGCGGGTTAGGGTGCCGGTCTTGTCGGTACAAATCACCGTCACCGAGCCCAAGGTTTCGATGGCGTTGAGACGCCGGGTAATCACCCCCTCCTTCGCCATCCTTTGCACGCCCATGGCCAAGACGATACTGAGGATGGCGGGTAATCCCTCGGGAATGACGGCCACCGCAAAGCTGATGGCGGCGAGAAAAAGTTCGAAGGTCGATAGACTTTGGCGTAGCAGACCAACGCCCAGGAGCAGTAGCGCAAGGCCCAAGACGAATACCGCGAGCCCTCTGCTGAAGCGTCGCATTTGCCGCAGCAGCGGGGTGGGGGTTGGCGCGATCTCGTCGATGAGGAGGTGGATTTTGCCGATTTCGCTGCGCTCTCCAGTCGCCGTTACCACGCCAACGACGCGACCACTTTGTAAAAAGGTGCCGGCAAAGAGCATGTTCCGCCTCTCGGCCAGGATCGTGTCGCCGGTCGGGATGTCAGTTGATTTGTCGCGAGGTAGGGATTCGCCAGTGAGCAGGGATTCATCGGCGCGGGCGTCTTGAGCGCGCAGAATGCGGAGGTCGGCGGGGACACGATCGCCAGAACGCAGGCGCACGATATCGCCCGGGACCAGCACCTCGGCGTCGAGATTTTGCCAAGCGCCATCCCGCAAGGCTTGCGTCTGCAGGCGCAGCATGCGCCGAATGGAGGCCAGGGCTTTTTCCGCCTGCCCCTCTTGCAGGATGCCGATGAGGGCGTTGATCAGGAGAACGGCGAGGATGACGCCCGCATCGAGAAAATGCCCGAGGGCCACGGTAACGACCAGGGCAGCGAGCAGGACGTAAATCAGGGGATCCTGAAATTGGCGAAGAAAACGCTGCAACCAAGTGGGGCCGGGGCGGGAGGGGAGACGGTTGGCGCCAAACCGCGCAAGCCGCTCGCTGGCCTCCGTCGAGTGCAATCCCGCAATCCGCGTTTCCAGCGCGCGCAAGACCTCGGTTTCGTCGAGACGATACACATCGACTGGCAGGTCGAACTCGCCCATCTCT
>DDOU01000116.1:2122-3505 GCA_002341825.1 Candidatus Igneacidithiobacillus taiwanensis
CTCCAGCTCTTCCATGCAGCGGTGGTGTTGCCGCGGGCACTCGCGCTTACCGCAAGGGCTGCAGGAGATTTCCCGCCGGAGGATTTGCGCCCCAGGCGAGAGCGGGGGAGTCATGAGTGGCGAGGTCGGACCGTAGAGGGCGACGACTCGGCTACCAACGGCGCCGGCCACATGCATGAGCCCGGAATCGTTGCTTACCGTGACCGGCGCCAGGGACAAGAGATCGAGTGCTTGCAACAGGCTGGTGCGGCCGCCGAGATCGACGACGGCGGGCACGGCGGCGGCAATTTCGCGGGTGATGGGGGCATCCTTGGGGCTGCCAAAGAGCCAGACGGCATGTCCTGCCGCGACGAGCTCGGTAGCCAAACGAATCCAATGGCGCAGAGGCCAGCGCTTGGCCGGGCCGTACTCTGCTCCGGGTGCCAGGGCCACCGGCCTTGCAGTTGCAGGCAGACCGAGTTCCTTGCAGGCCAGATCGCGGGCGAGGGTGTCCACCTGCAGGCGCGGCGGCGGCAGGAAATGCGGATGGGGCAGGCGTGGCGGCAGACCAAGAGAAACATACTGGTCGACGGTACGTGGTAGCTTTCGACGCTGCAGGCGATGGGCGTCGTTGAGGAGCCAGCCGCGGAACTCGCGCTTGAAGCCACTACGCACGGGAATACGCAGCCAATAGGGGATGAGAGCGGACTTGAAGGTATTGGGCAAGCAGATGGCCCAGTCATACTCGATTGGACGCAGACGCTCGGCCATTGCCCGCCGTGCGGCCAGGCCTAGTCGTCCGTGCGGGATTTCTAGGGTATAGACTTGGCGCAGCTCGGCCATGCGCTCGCCCAGGGGGCTGCTCGCTGGCGGGGCAAGGAGATCGATCTGCACCCGCGGCCAGCGCCGGCGCATGATCTGGAACAACACCTGCGCCATGACCATGTCGCCTACCCAGGAGGGGCCAATCACCAGAACCTGTGCAGGGTCGTTGCTGCGTGCCAGGCGAGTCATACGCCCGCTGCCAGTGTGCACCCGGTCTTGCAAGTCCAGAGAAAATTCTTCCGCCTCGTTCACCACAGGTACCCCGCCAACATGACGAGCAATTCTACCGTAATCAGGACGATGATGATCCATTCCAAAATCGTTTCGCGCTCATGGCGGCTGGCGACAACGATTACCTCCAGCCCCTCACGGATGGCGTCGAGCTTTTCGTCGAGGGCGCGAAAACGGCTGGTCAATTCGAGATCGGCGGAAAGCTCCCGCGACAGCAATTCCAGGCCGGGCGTCTCCCAGACGATGTCGGGGTTATCGAGCACCGCCAGGCGAGAAAGGATCTCGGTGCGGGTTGCCGAGGTCGAGGCGAGAAAGCGCAAGTAACCGCCCCGCCGACCCGGCAGGCGG
>DDOU01000151.1 GCA_002341825.1 Candidatus Igneacidithiobacillus taiwanensis
GAGCTGCAGGAAGAGGGAAAGGGTCGCTACTGCCTACGCCTCAAGCGCGAAGTGAGCTTCGTCAACAAAGCACGCCTCGCGCGCCTGCTCGACTCCCTGCCGGTAGATAGCATCCTGACCTTCGACGGCACGCAGGTAAGCTTCATCGACCACGACGTGCTCGAGGTGATTCGCAGCTTTGAGCAATCGGCTGCGCTGCGCCGCATCGAGGTACGCGAAAAGGGATTCGACGCCCCCCTGCTCAGAGCAGCTGTGTAGGTGTCTCCGGGGTACGAAGAGCGGTAGACGTGAGACACCGGACGCGAAACCCTCGCCACTGCCCGACCACGACCTGATCTGCAGTCGTTGTCGCCGATGACGAACAACATACTTTGCCATGCGGAGGGCAAGGAAAAGCGTGTCAAGAGCTCGGGGCAGAAATTGCCTGACCTACGTACTGCCCCATCCAATGCTCGATCTCCTGCACTTCCCGCAGATGTCCGTAGAGCCCGATGCGGGCATCGAACTTGGTCACGGCACTACCCACTTGGTGCAAGGTGATGAGAATGGCATCGCCGTTTGCAGTGTAACCCCGGACTTCGGTCGTTTGGGCGTTGATTGCCTTGGTGCCGGTGTAGCGCATTCCGGAAGCAGTCAGGGCACGCTCGGCGGCGTTGGTGACCACCGGCAGCGAGGCTGGGTAGTAGGTGTAGTAGGGCACCGGATTGAGTTGTGGGGCAAAGGAGGCGCTGCATCCCGAGAGGAGCAGGGTTACGCCCAGCAACAAGCCAGGAACAACTTGACGACGGGTCATGAAATATTTCTCCAGTCTAAGCCGGCTATCCCGGCCTTTGCGCGAATCGGATATACCCGTAGAATGGTACCGCAATTTTTTTGCAAATTCATGATCTAAACAACAGAAACACCTGATGGAGGCAAAGGTAATGAAGATATCTCGTTGGATAATTTTACTCGCCGTTCCTGCGGTCCTTGCCGGTTGTGCCAACAACCCGTATGCCAGTAATGCCACCACCGCCAACACCGCCGGCGGCGCTCTGCTGGGAAGTATCGCTGGCGCCGTCATTGGCAACCAAACTGGATCGCCCTTGGCCGGTGCCGCAATTGGTGCTGGTGTTGGCGGCCTTGCTGGGTATGGCATTTCCAAGTCGCAGGAGCAGCAGGCACCACAGGCACCAGCCCCCGGTTATTACGCACCTCCTGCCAGCAACGTCAGTTGTCCTCCGGGATATACGTGCACTCCCACGGCACCGCAATATCAGCAGCCACCGAGCTGCCCTCCCGGATACACCTGTAACCCAAACTGAGTCCTGGTGCTGGGGTGGCAGTCGAAGCGACTTGGCTGCCAGCACGCCTGCATTGGCAGGCCAAGGTCCGTCCCTGGCAACGGCGAGGTATCGTCGTTGCCGGTGTCGGTCCGTTGCGCTGGCTACGCGTCAGGGTAGAAGGCAATGAGATGTTACTGCAGGCAAAGGCAGTTTCTTCTTCGAAGGAGAGCATAGCCGCCGAGGTACTCTTGCATGGTAACGAGGTCTTGGCACTGAAGGATGGGTCTGCAGAGCCCCAGACCTTGGTGCTCGACCCCATTGGTGCCGGTGTCGAACTCCTGCGCCGCGAATGGATGTTGAGCCTGTTTTTATTTGGCCCGATTCTGGGTGTATTTCTTGTCAATCTGATCTTTGGCATGCCAAGCTTTCTGTGGTGGACAGCCCTTGGCGTGCTATGTTTTTCCCTGACCATCATGGCTAGCCTACTGCAGCGCGATCTGCGCGCCATGCGCGCATGGTTACAGACCCGAAAAAAGCTCTGGCAGAACAGGGCCTAGGTCCAGCCTTCGGGCAAGCTCGTCAAACGACTTGGCAGTTGCTAATTTTTCTTCTATCTTTCAGTGGACTGAAGCGTATTGTTCGCGTACTGTTTGACCATCTCTGGAGAGCTCACTCCCGGCCACGAGGATAGAAAAGCCCGCATGCAGGAGTCCACACTCATTCAGCTAGTGCGCTGGTCGCTGGTAGCGGCGGGAATCATTACCCTTGCGGGTTGTGCCAGCGTGTCAACGCCCGGGCCCTCCGCTAGGTATGCCGTCAACCGGGGCCCCGGTAGTGGCGGAGTTGCGTACTCCAATGGGGAGACTTGCTTCGCACCGCCGCCCAATCTCCAGGCAGCCTACAATCAACCCTATGAGATCAATGGGCAGTGGTACCACCCGTTACAGAGCGCCCAAGGCTATGACCGCGTCGGTATCGCTTCGTGGTACGACGTTGCCTCCTCCAGCCACGTTACCGCCATGGGGACGACCTTTCACGATAACCGCCTAACCGCCGCAAGCCGGGTTTTGCCGCTTCCCTCCTGCGTTCGGGTTACCAACCTGCAAAATGGGCGCAGCATTCTGGTCTTGGTCAATGATCGCGGTCCTTTTGTTGCCGGGCGGATCATGGATTTGTCTGTGGGTAGCGCACGCGCCTTGGGCATCGTCAACCAGGGAACGGCGCAGGTTCGGATCCAGACCGTCCAGAGCAGTGCCCCAGCGCCAACACCCTATCAACCGCGGGTGTTCCAGCAACTGGTACCGGTGCAGAATCTCCAGCCCAAGCCCGCAACACCTCTGCGCGCCGAGCCGGTTCCGGTCGAGGTCCCGCAGTCGCGCGCCCAACTTCGCTCCGTGGTGGCGAGCGCCTTTGCAAGTCCTGCGCCCTCCAATCCTGCCGCTGCAGCGCCGCGGCCGCGGAAGATGCAGACACCTCCGGTGCTCTCCCGTCCGCAGCTCGATAACGTCATCTATCTGGTGAGTGCGCAGCCAATGGAACTGCAGCGGGCACGTCAAGAAGAGCAAAAGCTCCATGCCTTTGGCATCACCACTGCGCACCTCGTGCGCGCAGCCTCGGGGTATGCCGTAAAGATTGGTCCCCTTGCCAGTACCGACGATACCGCAAGCTACGTGCACAGCCTACGGCGATTGCAGTTGGGGGACTTCCAGCCGAGCCAGCAAAGCGATGGCTGAAGAGTTCAGGCGGTTGCTCCAGAACTGAATATGGTGTCGAGCATGGCGTCGCCCGCTAGCTCCTCGCCTAATAGGCTTTGCACCAGAAGCTGTCCCCCCAATACTTCCGGGGCAATGATCAGGTCGACACCAGTCTGCCGCAACCGCTGCAGATGCCGCTGATTGCCCACCAGCGCCACCGTTTTGCCGGGAATATTCATTTCCTTTGCAGTGAGAACGATAAAGGCATTTTCGCTGTCGTCATTGCGCAGAGCGAGGACGCCGAGGGCGCGCATCGCGCCGGCGCGGCGCAAAACAGCAGGGTCGGTAGGGTCGCCCACAAAGAGATCGTCTTCGTGTACCCAT
>DDOU01000068.1 GCA_002341825.1 Candidatus Igneacidithiobacillus taiwanensis
GGAGAGGGCGAACGTCATCCGGTGTTGGGCGATTGATCGCGGTTTGCCTATAAACATGCGCTTTCGGCGGCCCTAGGGCCGCCGTTTTTGTGGGAGGATCGAATGACTAGCATTTTGGTGTTGCAACATCACCCTGAGGAAGGTCTGGGTAGCCTGGCGCCTCTGTTGGCAGCAGCGGGCTTCTCTGTTGACCTGCGGGCTCTGGATGCCGGTGATTCAGTGCCCGAGGACCTTGGGAGCTATGCTGCTCTTATCCTTATGGGCGGTCCGATGAGCGTTCACGATGAGGCAGACTATCCTTGGTTGAAAGCGGAAAAGAGACTGATTGCCCTCGCTGCTAAACAGCAGCGCCCCATTTTGGGGCACTGTCTTGGCGCCCAGTTGATTACCGTTGCGCTGGGCGGGCAGGTGCTGCCCAATCCCGTCGGTGCGGAACTTGGCTGGTGGCCGGTGTCTGTAACGGCCGCCGGGAGTGCCTGGTGGCCGGACCTGCCCCCGAGTATTCCTCTCTTTCACTGGCATGGTGAGCATTGTGCTGCCCTGCCAGCGGGAGCCGAGTTGCTAGCAACCAATGCCGCGACGGCAGCGCAGGCCTTTGCCGTTGGCCCGCGCATCCTCGCCTTGCAGGCGCATCCCGAGGTGACCGCGCAGCAAGTCCGGCAATGGACGGCAGCAGGCGTGGCGGACTTGGCCGCTGGGGGGAGCTATGTGCAGTCGGCGGCGGAAATTCTCGGCAATGTGGATGCTGCCTGCGCAGAACTTGCCGCCATTGCGGCGACGTTGTACCGTCCGTGGTTGGAGCAGGTACAGAGAGCAATGGCATGAGCAATACCCCGGCCTGGGTACGCATCACGGCAATCCTTCGTCCGCAACGCCTCGATCAAGTGTGTGATCGCTTGGCGGAATTGGGCGTGGGCGGTGTAACGGTTACGGAGGTCGATGGCGTTGGTCAGCAGCGCGGCTACTCGACCCTGCATAGTGGCGTCTGGTATCAGTCGCGCAGCCATCCCAAGGTGCAGATCGAGACGGTGGTCGAAGCAATCCACACATCATCCATCCTTGCCCTGATTCGCGCCGAAGCCGCTACCGGAGAAATGGGTGACGGCAAAATTTGGATCGAGCCCGTTGCGCAGGTCGTGTCGATTCGCTCCGAGACGGTTACAGCTCCCGGCTGACAATGGCCTGTATGCGCTCTGGCTGAAAGCGCGACCAGTAGAGCCCTAAGGCCGTCGTTGCACAAACCATGAAAATAAACAACAGGATCGTATTGCCAATACTGCCGCTGGGAAAAGGCACCACGGTTCCGTAAAAAACGGCGCCAAGCAAAGGCAGGCTAATGAGGGTAATGAGGAGACTCAGCCAGCGTAACTCCAAGCGCTGCTGAAAGAGGTAGCGCAACGCTGCCAGATTGCCCAGGGCGTAGAGCAGCACAAAGCCCAAGGCGGTAAAGGTTCCGAAGATGCCGATCAGGCTGAGGATCTCGGTGTGGGTGAGCCAGAACAGTACAATGCTGGCTAACACCACCACGCCCAAAGCGTAAAGAGCAACGACCGGCGTGCCATAGGTTAGATGTCTGCGCGTCAGAATATGCGGTAGTACTCCGTGCCCGGCCATGCTCAAGAGGATGCGAGAAATGCTGTTGAAGGTCGCGATGCTCGCAGAAAAGGCGGCAGTAGCCATGGCCAAATCCACTACCACGCCGAGCCAGGGATCGCCCATGGCGGTGGCGATGGCATTCAACGGGGTGCTGGCGTTACCCAAGGATTGCCCGAGTCGATCAAAGGCAAGGGTTTCGGTGTAGGCCAGAAAGGCAAAAAAGAGGCCAACCAAGAGCACCGCCCAGCGCATGATGCCGGGGATGGCCTGCGGTTTTTCGGCTTCTGCAGCCAAATTTCCGGCTGTCTCGAAGCCGCCGTAGGCGAGCAAGGCCAAGACCAGGGCGCTGAGCAACGACGGTGGGTGCAGATGTCCGAGCTGCCACTGCTGGGGATCGCTGATGCCAAAGTGCTGCAAAGTCAGCACGGCAATGAGCAAGATGCAGGCAAGGGAAAACCATTCCACCCAAAGACCCCAACGTGCCGAGATCTCCACCCCGCGCCGGGCAAGGAGGAAGGCGATGGCGAGGGTTGCCAGGGCGAGAGGAAAAAGTAGATCCGGCGCTTGGGGAAAGAGGGTGTGCAGGCCAGTGTTGGCAAAGAGCCCGCAAAGGAGAGGGGCGCCGAGAAGGGCGCCACCGTAGCCGAGAATCATGGTAAAGCCAGCGACCAAGCCCGCCACAGGATGTAGGGCCTTGGCCAAATAAAAGAAGAGTGAGCCCGGCGAAGGAAAATGCTTGGCCAGAATCCCCAACTGCACGGCAACCAGCCACATCACCAGGCCTACCAAGGCATAGGCGAGCCAAGTAAAACTACCGCCATGCACTGCCACGAGGGCGATGGTCACCGCCGGCATGGCCGAGGGCGTGATATTCGCCACGGCATGGCCCCAGACCTCGCGGGTGCTTACCCGCTGGG
>DDOU01000089.1:0-281 GCA_002341825.1 Candidatus Igneacidithiobacillus taiwanensis
CCCCACCGACAAGCCGCCAATGGCGAGACCCGGAAAGTCGAGACGCTCGAGGGCAGCCAGGGACCGCAAACGCAGATCGGGAAACATGCCCCCCTGGACGATGCCAAAGAGCCGCCCCGGGCCGGCATAACTGGCTCGCGAGCGCGCCGCCCAACGCAAGGATAGCTCCATGCTCGCCCGCGCCGTGGCATGGTCGGCGGGATGCGGGGTGCATTCGTCGAAGACCATGGCAATGTCGGAGCCGAGGCGCGCCTGAATGTCCATCGACTCTTCCGGTCCCA
>DDOU01000089.1:369-877 GCA_002341825.1 Candidatus Igneacidithiobacillus taiwanensis
AGGATCGGGCCGTCCCAGTGCATCATGCGGTGCAGCCCGCCCAGAGCCTCTACTACCTCGAGGCCCGGCCGCAGGGAAAGGTGAAAGGTGTTGCCGAGGAGGATCTCAGCTCCCAGTTCACGCAGCTCCTCCGGGGTCATGCCCTTGACGGTGCCATAGGTGCCCACCGGCATAAAGGCCGGGGTTTCCACGGTGCCGCGGGCAAAGTGCAAACGCCCGCGCCGGGCGGCACCATCGCGCGCCAGCAACTGAAAAAAGCTCATGCCAAGGCACCGGGCAGAATCAGCATGGCATCACCATAGCTAAAAAAGCGGTAGCGCTGGGCGACCGCATGACGGTAGGCTGCGAGGATGAACTCGCGCCCCGCCAGCGCCGACACCAGCATCAACAGGGTCGATTCCGGCAAATGAAAATTGGTGAAAAGGGCGTCGATCACTCGAAACTCCTTACCCGGGTACAAAAACAGGCGGGTTTCGTCGGCATAGGGGCGTAGCGTGCCGTCGGCAGC
>DDOU01000089.1:950-1707 GCA_002341825.1 Candidatus Igneacidithiobacillus taiwanensis
CGCCAACGCGGGTGATTTCGGCATGCATCTGGTGCTGGGTGATGTCATCCACCCGTACCGGCAAAAAGGTCCCCGCCCCCACATGCAAGGTGACAAAGCTGCTTTCCACACCCAAGGCGGCAAATCGGGCCAGGAGCGCATCATCAAAATGCAGGCCGGCCGTGGGTGCCGCCACCGCTCCGGGCTCGCGAGCGTAGACGGTCTGATAGCGTTCCCGATCCTCGGCCTCCGCAGCGCGCTGAATGTACGGTGGCAAGGGAACCGCACCATGGGCTTCCAAGAGTGCCAGCCAGTCCTCGCCCTCGCGTTCGAGCCAAACCTGCATCTCTTGTTTTTCTTCTACCCTCGCCCAGCTGCCATCGGGTAGGGCAAGACGCATCCCGGCGCGCAGGGGCTTGGAAGAGCGCGCCAGAAACACGGCGCGCCGATCGCTGAGAATACGGTCGAGAAGGAGCTCGACGGCACCGCCCGTCTCCTTGCGCGCCGCCAAGCGTGCCGGCAACACCCGGGTATCGTTGAAGACCAGCAGATCACCAGGGCGCAATAGATCGGGGAGATCCCGCACTTGGCAATCTTGCCAACGAGCGGCGAGCGGATCGACAAGGAGCATCCGGGAGGCGCTACGTTCGGGCAGGGGTTCCTGGGCGATCAGCTCGCTGGGAAGATCATAGTGAAAGTCAGAGATACGCACCTAGGCAAACCATTCTTCAGGATCGGCGGCAGGATGCGGGAAAACCTGCAGGGAGGCAATACGCGG
>DDOU01000089.1:1801-2761 GCA_002341825.1 Candidatus Igneacidithiobacillus taiwanensis
TCCGCCTCGCCCGCCTCATCGATGTCGCGGTCGAGGACTTGCTCCAGGGAGTAGATGGAGAGACTGCCGCTGCCAATCCAGGAACCATCGGCCTGCTCCTGCCAATCGCGCTGCCAGTGGCGAAACTCATCGGGAATCCGCCCTAAGAGCGCTTCCAGCACATGGTCGAGGGTGACGAAACCGGTAATCGTCCCCAAGGCATCGACAACCAAGGCAAAGTGCGGCTGCCCGGAGCGAAAGTGCGCCAGCAGCTCCATGGCGGGCAAATCCTTGGCAACGGCTGGCAGCGGCCGCGCCAGACGCAACAAATCGAGCGCGCCTTGGCTATCGAGCAAGACCGGCAGCAGATCCTTCACATGCACCAAGCCGCGCACATGCTGACGATCGCCAGCGCAGAGGGGATAGCGGGTGTAGCGGTAGCGCAGCAAGGTGCGGCGTATCTTGGCGCGATCGTCGCCTTCCATGAGACAAACCATATCCGCCGCTGGTCGCGCCAGATCGCCAGCACTCAACTCGTGAAAATCGAGAGCACGTTCGAGAATGTCGCCGGTGCGGCTGCCCAGGGTGCCATGGCTCTGGCTGAGTGCCAGGATCATCTCCAATTCATCGCGGCTAGGCGGGCTCTCGCTGGGTTTACCCCCAGCACTGAGGCCCACGATCCGCAGCACCAGTTGGGTAACGCCATTGAGGAGGACGATGGCGGGATAGAGAAGCCAGTAAAAGACGTACAGCGGCAACGCCGTCCACAGGGAAATCTGCTCGGTTTTGCGTATTGCCAACGACTTGGGGGCGAGTTCGCCAAAGATGATGGTAGCAAAGGCCACCAGCACAAAGGCTACAGCAAAAGACGTCGACTCTTGTACCTCGGGCTGCAGGCCCCACAGCCGAAAAAGAGGGCGTAGCAACTGCGCTACCGCGGGCTCCCCAATCCAACCTAGCGCCAGCGAAGCGAGGGTAATG
>DDOU01000173.1:0-579 GCA_002341825.1 Candidatus Igneacidithiobacillus taiwanensis
CACCGGATGACGTTCGCCCTCTCCATAGAAGGCATAGGCCTCCTCGCCGTGGACGGCGTCGTCACCAACGAGCAGCTCCTCTTCGCTCATACGCAAGGGAACGACCAGACTGATGAGTTTGAGCAGGATGAAGGTCACCACGATATTCAGGGCAATGATGAAGGCAGCACCAATCACCTGCAACCAAACCTGATGCCAGTTGCCTTCGATGGCGCCGCCGGGGGTGCTCAAGCCGAAAGCCGTGCAGCCCGCCTTGGTGGCAAAGATACCAGTCATGATGCCTCCCAGCACGCCCGCCACCGCATGGGTGTGGAAAACGCCCAGGGTATCGTCGACCTTGCGAAAAAGAGCAGTCTTACCAAGAATATTCATGCTCATCCAGGGGATGATGCCCGAAGCAATACCGATGGCAATCGCACCCCAACCGTCTACCACGCCCGCCGCCGGAGTGATGGCAACCAAGCCCGTGATCATGCCTTGTACCGCACCGATCACCGCCGGCTTTTTGAAGTAGAAGATATCCATGATGGTCCAGACGATGACGCTCACCGCCGTCGCCAGGTTGGTGTTGAGCACCGC
>DDOU01000173.1:638-1057 GCA_002341825.1 Candidatus Igneacidithiobacillus taiwanensis
ACCAGCATCAACAGGACGTTGTTGGGCTGGAAATTCTCCCGATCGCGGGCCAGACGCGGACCGATGACCGCCGCGCCAACAAATCCGGCAACCCCCGCAGAAAGATGGATCACGTAGCCACCGGAGTAGTCGATTACGCCCAAGGTGGAAAGGAAGCCGCCACCCCACAGGCTGAAGGCACCAACCGTGTAGGAGAAGGTCAGCCAGAGCGGGACAAAGATCATCCACGCCTTGAAACTCATGCGCCCAAGAAATGCGCCCGCCATGATGACCAAGGTAATGGCGGCAAACACAAACTGGAAATACACCATGGTCGACATGGGAAATGCAGCCGTGGTGTTGGAGGCGGGAATCAGCGCTTGGGTCAGCTCGTCCTGCATACTGATGATGGGATGCGGCAGGCCCACAAAGGGAAACCA
>DDOU01000173.1:1145-3126 GCA_002341825.1 Candidatus Igneacidithiobacillus taiwanensis
AGCACCACCAAACCAGGCACACTTTGTAGGCCGACGACGGTGGCAGCAGTCAGCTGCCAAGCGTTGTCACCAGTATTTAACCATGGAACCGACATAGGTTTCTCCTTGTAACGGTAGCTAAGAGTTATTAGAAATCAGAGGGCGTCGTCGCCACTTTCGCCGGTACGGATGCGAATGGCCTGCGATATGTCGGAAACGAAGATCTTGCCATCGCCGATCTTGCCGGTCTTGGCGCCTTTACTGATGGCCTCGATGGCGGTATCGAGAAACTCATCTTTAATCACCGTTTCAATCTTCACCTTGGGCAGAAAATCCACCACATATTCCGCCCCGCGGTAGAGCTCGGTATGTCCTTTCTGGCGACCGAATCCCTTTACCTCGGTGACCGTGAGGCCCTGAATACCCACTTCCGACAATGCCTCGCGGACATCATCCAATTTAAACGGCTTAATAATTGCCGTAACCAGTTTCATAGCGAACCCCCTATAACACCATCAGAAAAGAAAACCGGTTTCCACTACGCCGCGCACCTGCGAAGGATTGCTGCCCGTCGGGCCGGCAAATCCATACGTTCCTGGTGCAAAAGCGGCAACATACGACAGCTCTGCCCTCGCAAAGAAATCACCACACTGATAGGTTGGGGTAACGGTAATGGACCAAGCATGTGAATCCGCTGGCAACCCGGTCAGGGTTGAAGCGATGCTACCAGAATTCAATCCATAGCCGAGCGGGCCACCCACTTCTAAATATTCCAAACGCGCGCCCAAGGAATAGTCGGTGCTAAAACTGTAGTTAGCTAAAATTGCACCACCGTAGTTATCAAACGAGTGACCAATTCCCAAGCGCGCGCTTGCAGGCGTATGCATGTACTGAAAATATGGCTCAACCATCCACGGACCGGCGCTGTATTCGTACTCCAGCCCATAAATTTGGCTCACATCTCCGTAAGGATTATAGGCCGGAGAACTCGCTGCCATACGCACTTTACCAACTGAGCCTTCGCCATATACGCTAATCGTATTCGCAGAATTCAGCGCGAGGCTGACCAGACCACTGATGACATTATAGCGGTTGGAATAATAACCATCGTTCCACGATAGTGATGCGGTCACCGGACCAGCACCCGCATTGACTTGGATACCGCGACTGATAATCGGCTCCATGTCCCAGAGCAAGCCGCGTTCGATATTGACATTTTGGTAGGTAAACCCACTTTCGGCACCGATCAGCGTCGGCATCTGCCCAATTTGCACCGAAAAATTACTGCTCGGAGCAATCTTCAGATAGCCAATCGGCAGCGCTCCAAAATCATTGATTGCCACCGTCGGATCAGCGCCGGTAAAAGATTCTGCCAAAGTTGGAAAACTATAGGCCCCGGCCTGTAGATAAAACTGCACCAAACCTGAGGATTTTTGTACGATTGCCATACCGTTGGTGATGGTTGCGCCATCATGTTTGGCGCCAAGCGTTCCTGGAAGTCCCTGGGGATTGTCTTGCCAAAAGGCCATACCACTCGCCACACCCTGCACGCCAATCTTGCCCAAGGGGCCGGCGTCTACTTCGATAGGGTTCGGTAGATTAAGAGAGGCCTCCGCCAGCGGGGCGGAAAGTGCTGCCAGCACGGCTGCGGAGAGTATCCATATTTTTTTCATCACGGTTGTCCTCGTACGGTGGTAAAAAAGCGAATGGCCTGTTGCAGGATTTGTGCCATGGCCAAAACAGCCATTTACGCCGCAAAAAACAGTCGCTTACCCAACAATCTGACAATTTGGGATCGCATAAGCACCATAAAAGTGCATCAAGAAGAGTTTTTGCATTAACTTAGTGCATGACCGCGCGAAAACCTCCTTGTTATTCCCGTGCAGGGCATGGCACAGAACCTGCTTACTGGTTATAGGAATCCACCAAAATCGAGGAGTGCATTAGATATGGGCATGACCCCATCCGAAGTCGTGCAGTTGATTGCCGACAAAGACGTGAA
>DDOU01000140.1 GCA_002341825.1 Candidatus Igneacidithiobacillus taiwanensis
TTCATCGAGCTCGAGGGCCCGCACCTGCAGATGAGCGGGTGCCAGGATCTGATCGATCTGCTCCCGTTTCTGTAAAATCTCCAGGCCCGATCCGGGCGGCCCAAAGACCGCGGGCAGCTGGCTCGACAATTCCGCTGGCGGCACCTGATAGACCTTGCCATCCTTACCGAGCACCTGCCCCGCACCACCCAGCCAGCGGGCTACGGGCTGCACCCCTTGCAAGTCGATCTCGATGCGGTCCGGCCAGACCCGGCGGACATCGGCATTGGCGATCCAGGGAACGCCTTGCAGGGAGTGGCGCATGTCTTGCAAGTCGACCCAAAGAAATCCTTGGCCCAGGTAGGGGGCAATGGCGCGATTGACCCGATACAGCGGAATATTCGGGGCCAGCCCATGCACCGTGACGCTATCGATGGGAAGTAGCGAGGGCGCACGCAAAATTTGCCAGCCCTGCCAGGCCAAGACCCCCAGAGCGACCAAGCCCGCACCCCAGGCCGTGGCGCGTGCGGCCCGTGCCCAGGGAAAGGGAGACGCCGTTTGCACCGTTTCTGGCGTTGTCGTCTTCGCTGCCGGAGCTGAACGACGCGCGGCCGGTTCGTGACGATGATGCTGTAAATCGCGAATGGCGCTAACCATGTTTTTTGCTCCTCTCTGCGGCGCCAACGATGCGCCGACACAATTCCGGAAAACTCCAACCGATGGCGCGCGCGGCCATGGGCACCAAGCTGTGACTGGTCATGCCCGGAACGCTATTGATCTCGAGCAGGGCCGGACGGGACTCGGTATCGAGAAGAAAATCCACCCGTCCCCAGCCGCGCCCGCCGATTTCCGCAAAAGCCTGTAGGGCGAGGGTCTGTACCGTCGACTCCACGGCGCTCCCCAAACCGGAGGGGAGAAGGTACCGGGTGTCTTCGGCAAGATATTTGGCTTGATAGTCGTAAAAAGCGCCACTCGCCTGGATGACGATAGGCGGCAGGGCCTCGCCATCGATGATGCCAACGGTCACCTCTTGGCCGGCGATGGCCGCCTCGACCAGGACTTCCTCGTCGTAGGCAAAAGCCACTTGCAAAGCGGCATCGAGTTCGCCGCGGCTCGTCACCCGACTGACGCCAATACTCGAGCCGCCACGATTGGGTTTGACAAAAAGCGGCCAGCCCCAAGCGGCAACGGACTGTGGCAGCGCCTCCCCCGGGCGCAGGACGATGCCCTCGGTGGTGGGCAGTCCAGCAGCCTGCCAGAGCCGTTTGCAGCGCCATTTGTCCATCGACAATGCACTGGCGAGGACTCCACTGCCGGTGTACGGAATCTGCAGCGCATCGAGGATCGCCTGCAGGTGACCGTCCTCGCCAAAGGCGCCATGGCAGACATTGAAGGCAAATTCCGCGCCCTGCTCCTGCAACTGCGCAGTCAAACGCGTCGGGTCGATGTCGATGCCGCAAACATCGAAGCCGGCCTCGCCCAGGGCTTGTCGTACCGCAGCCCCGCTCTGTAGCGAGACTTCGCGCTCCGCCGAAGGGCCACCGTAGAGCACCGCAATCCGCATTTGTTCAGTCATCTTGATGCTCTCCCAATACCCGCATCTCCGGTTGCAGCAGCACGCCAAAGCGGTTGCGCACCGTTTCCTGCACCTCCATCACCAGGGCCTCTACCGCCCGCGAACTCGCCTGGCCACGATTGATGATGAAATTGGCATGCTGTTCGCTCACTTCGGCATCGCCGATGCGCCGACCCTTCAGCCCCGCCGCTTCGATCAGCCGGGCGGCAAAGTCGCCGGCTGGATTGCGGAAGACCGATCCGCAACTCGGCCAAGCCAGGGGCTGGGTAGCGGCGCGTTGGTTCTGCCAAGCGCGTAATTGTGCCCGCAGGAGCTCCGGCTCCCCCGCCGGCAGGCGCAGACCAGCGCGCAAAAAGCAGGCGTCGCCCTGGCCGCGTACCGAACGATAGCCGATGACGAAGGCGGATTTCGGTCGGCGCTCGATATCGCCATTGGGGTGCATGAGTTCCACCCACTCCACCAACGACCAGGTCTCGCCACCGTGGGCACCGGCATTCATGGCTAGGCATCCACCCAAGGTGCCGGGAATGCCCGCCAAAAACTCCGCCCCCGCGAGGCCATTACGGGCCGCGAAGTGGGCAAGTTTGACCGCCGAGATCCCCGCCTCGGCAATGATTTCGCCATCGGCACCCAGGGTCAGGGTGTCGAGGCCATGGGCAAGACAAATGACCGTACCGCGCAGGCCGCCGTCGCGCAGCAGCACATTGCTCCCCAAACCCAACCAGGTGATCGGTGCAGTCGCAAATTGCTGCAGAAAGCCCTGCAGGTCGGCGATCGTGGCCGGCAGATAGAAACGCTCCGCGGGCCCGCCGATGCGCCAGCTGCTATGCCGGGCCAAGGATTCTCCTAAGCGCAGGCGTCCGCCAATCATCGGTCGCCTCCGCGGCCGAACACACCTTCCCACTGCCCGGCGAGCTGGGCGATGTTGCCTGCCCCCATGCAGAGAAGGACGGCATTGGCCGGCAACTCCGCGCGCATGGCCCCGGGCTCCTGTAACAATTCCGGGCGATACTGGGCA
>DDOU01000144.1 GCA_002341825.1 Candidatus Igneacidithiobacillus taiwanensis
GCTTCGATTGCTTGGCGCAGGTAGCTGGGCTACACTGCGTGCCTCATGGAGAGGTGACCGAGCGGCCGAAGGTGCAGCACTGGAAATGCTGTGTACTCCAAAAGGGTACCGTGGGTTCGAATCCCACCCTCTCCGCCAATGACAGATAAATTCCTGATAAACAAAAAAGGAATTTTTATTTCAATGGGTTGTGACTAAACACTGTGGCTAGACGTGTAGCTAAACGTGAGGTCGAGAACCCTATGTATATCCTAAAACGCTGGTCGCTGTATCAATTTTCCCGCAAACTCCCGGATCGTTTTCGCGGTCAGGAGATTCCCCCTCCCTTCTGGTCCCCACAAGGTAGGAAGTAATGGCTATTTGCGGTTTTCCCTCGGGGCCGGTAATCGCTAGGAGGCCCAGCGCCTGGGCCGACGCGTCGCCGTCGAGATCGACGATTTCCTGGCGGAGCGGCAGTCGGCCCGGGAACGGATCGTGGCGCCGTTTTACGCGCAGGGTGATCAACCGGCGGGCGAAGTCCTGCAGGACGTCTACGACCGCATGTCGCCAGAGGAGCAGACCCGGATACTGCTGGTAGCTCGACCGGTGCCACGGCCCAGTTTTTCCCGGGAAGAAATCCAGGCGGCCGCACAACTTTTTTATGCCGACGTCCTTCGGATAGATGAGGAGGAATACGGAAAGCTGCTGGCCAGTTTGCTGGATCCCCGAAGGAGGGAGTGCGAGGACGATGAGGATCCCGCCTTGCCGCTTCGGGATAATCCTAACTTCGTCGAGGATTTGCCCCCGCCGGGACCCGAAGGGGATTTGGAGATATTGTTCTCTATCAAGTTCTTCCGCACTATCTCCGCAGGGCGACGGGCCGCAACGTCTCGTTTTGGCGTCTTGGTGCGGGCTACGTGCTTTTTGTGCAGGCGTTTCGGGCGGCTTCGCGTGACCTGCTGCGCCGACCCCTACAATGTCCGAAGAGAAGCCCCGCTCGTCGTCCGCGTTTGGGTGGGGCGGTTTGGTGGATTACTAGCTGCGTGACTGCGAGCGCGATCCGCGCACGGCACGCGAGATGCAGAGCCTGGTGCGATCTTTCCAAGCGTTTCTCGGGAAGAAAATGCCAGCGGAGGTTGCGAAGGCAGATGTGACCGCCTGGTTGCGCAATCAGCGCGAAACGCGCGGCAACTGTGGCAAGACCCTGGAGAAGAAGGGCATACTGGTCGGAGCCGCCTTCTCTCTGGCCGTAAAAGATGAGCTTCTCCCCAAAAATCCCTTCGCGGGCTTTGATTACAAGCGCTTATCCCAAAAGATCGGAATCGAGTCCGACGCCGCCCGGGAGCCATTTACCTTGTCTCAATTGCAAATGCTCTTCGCAGAAGATGTTCTTTTCGCGCAGACCGCGGGACGGGGTGGGGGAGGGCACTACGCTCGCGTCTGGCTCCCCTTGCTAGGGCTTTTCACGGGGGCGCGGCTCGACGAACTTGGGCGCCTCATGGTCAACGATGTATTGCAGCAACCGGTGCCGCACTTTCGCATTCGCCGGGGCAAGAACAGCGAGAGCCTGCGCTCTGTGCCTCTGCACCCGCAGCTGCTAGAACTGGGGTTCCTCGATTACGACGAGGCCATAAAGCGAGCCGGACACGAGCGTTTGTGGCCCGAGCTGCGCGGACGAAGCGCCCTGCATCCGATTAGTGAGGCGCATGGCAGGTGGACTGAGGGCGGGGAAGATCAAAATGGGTGGGGCCTCATTGGGCCGTTAAATAGTTGTTGCATGTAACTTCCGATCTGATATGATGTTGCATGTAACATTGTTGGAGGCTCTCAAATGGCATCAGCACACGTTAATCAGCGGGTCAAAAAGCACCGCGATGCCTTGCGCATGGCCGGGCTTCGTCCGATTCAAATCTGGGTGCCTGACACGCGCCGCCCTGACTTCGCAGAGGAGTGCCGCCGCCAATGCCTGCTGGTAGCTCAGGCCGACCGTGCCGACACCACCATGCAGCAGTTCATGGATGAAGCCTTGGCGGACGTGGATGGCTGGACGGAATGATGCGCGGGGACCTAGTGACCATCGCCCTGCAGGGTGACTTTGGCAAGCCACGCCCCGCCCTTGTTGTTCAGGCCGACTTGTATAGCGAGCACAGCAGTGTTACCGTGTTGCCCGTTACCAGCACGCTTGTGGATGCGCCATTGCTGCGCGTTACGGTTCATCCGAGTGCGGAGAACGGCTTGCAGAAACCATCGCAGGTGATGGTGGACAAGGCCATGACGGTGAAGCGCGAGAAGGTGGGGCCAATTTTCGGGCAACTCAACGCGGACACCATGGTGGAGGTTGAGCGTCGCTTGGCCGTGTTCTTGGGAATTGCGAAATGAAAACTACCAAGAATGAGGTTATCTGCTCGCGCCGTAGTCCGGCTACGGTGGCACCCAATGCCATCAAGGTTCGCGTATTCACTATAGTCCATAAAACTGAGGATAACGGCTAACCTATCGACTATAGTGAATATTTGGCCAAGAGCAGCTCATTCAAAAGAATGCCGGGCTGGCTGCTTTGTTGCAGAAGCGCACAGCCGGGAGCGCGCTCGACCCTGTTCATTGATGGCCGTAACCGACTGACCAAACTCGGATCGACGAACTGGGGGAGCAACCTACGAGGCGCCCCGTTCAACCAAGAAGCTGGCCTCTTCCAGTACAAGGCTTCGTCCAACCAAGGCCCGCGGCGGGGACCCTGCTCCCGGAGTGAAAGGATTTTTGCAATCGATCCATGGAATCCTCCAATCACAGTCACCACTGTCCTTCCTCATGCAACATCACTCCGAGTGCCAAAGGTGGTGGACTTATACAGCGGCTAGAAAAAAACCGCTCTCTCTGCTAGCTTACGGCCACCTGCGCCTCATCGCCCGCCAAACCGTCAAAAGCTTGCCATGCCCAATCTGCTCACCGTTGTTCAAGATCGTTATCTGCAGGATGCGGCTTTTCTTGCCCTCCTCGAAAGCCACGGAATTCAAGTCCTGCAGGACTGTCTCGCCAATCGCTCTTGGCTCGAGGCCTTTTGGCAGCACTACGTTCCGGATCCTTTGCCGCAAACCGTCATTCTGGGTCTGAACCCCGGCCGTTTTGGCGCCGGGCAGACGGGAATTCCCTTTGTCGATTTTCGCAGTCTCTCGGCTCTGCTGCCCGAGGCAAGTCTACCCAAGCAAGACAGTGAGCCCTCGGCAACTTTTTTCCACCGCGTTGTCCAGCACATTGTTGCGGAAAAATTCTATCGCATGTTTTACGTGAGCAACGTCTCGGCGGTGGGG
>DDOU01000115.1:0-2624 GCA_002341825.1 Candidatus Igneacidithiobacillus taiwanensis
GGAAGAAAAGATCCCTACCCGTCTACATTACCGTATTCAGAATACCCAGCGCTCCATTGGGGCTCGCTTGGGGGGCGAGATCGCCCGTCGCTTCGGTAATGCCGGGCTCCCTGATGACTGTCTACACATCGATTTTCAGGGCACGGCCGGCCAGTCTTTTGGCGCCTTCTCGGTGCAGGGCATGACCCTGCGCCTGGAGGGTGACGCCAATGATTACGTCGGCAAGGCCATGAATGGCGGCCGCATCATCATCGCGCCGCCAGCGGGTGTACCCTATGTGGCGGCAGACTCCGCCATCATTGGCAACACCTGCCTCTATGGTGCTACCGGTGGCATCCTGCACGCCGCTGGACGCGCCGGCGAGCGTTTCGCGGTGCGCAACTCCGGTGCCATCGCAGTCATCGAGGGCGCGGGCGATCATGCCTGTGAGTATATGACCGGCGGGCAAATCATCATTCTTGGGCGCGTTGGCATGAACTTCGGCGCCGGCATGACCGGTGGTCTCGCCTTTGTGCGCGACGTGAGCGGCCGCTTCCCCAGCCGCCTGAACGCTGAGCTCGTCAACACCCATCGCATCGACACCGAATCGATGCGCGGCTACGAAGTCCTGTTGCGCCGCCACGTACAACGGCACCTAGAATGGACCGGTAGCCAACTAGCCCGGGAATTACTGCAGAACTGGTCGCAGTTTTTGGCAGAGGTGTGGCTTGTGGTTCCCAAGGCTGCGAAGCTGGAAGTACTGCTCGAAGAAGCGAGCTGATCCCCTGCTCCATTGCGAGGAATTTTTATGAACCATTTTGCGTTTTTGGAAGACGGCCGGCAGGATCCCAAAAAATTGCCGGTAGAGGAACGGCGCGAGGCGTTTCGGGAAATCTACCAGAGCTTCGACCTCGCAAGTGCCAAATTGCAGGCAGACCGTTGTCTGCACTGTGGCAATCCATACTGCGAATGGAAATGTCCGGTTCACAACTACATCCCCAATTGGTTGCAGTTGATCGTAGAAGATCGCATCGAAGAGGCGGCAAATCTCTCCCACAGCACGAATACCCTGCCGGAAATCTGTGGTCGCATTTGCCCGCAAGACCGTCTTTGTGAGGGTGCCTGTACCCTCAACGAAGACTATGGCGCCGTAACCATTGGCAATCTCGAAAAATTCATTACCGAAGAAGCCCTCGCCCGCGGCTGGAAACCGACCATTGCCACGGCGGAGCGTATTGGCAAACGAGTTGCCGTGGTGGGCGCCGGCCCTGCTGGTCTGGGTTGTGCCGACGTTCTCAACCGCAACGGTGTCGATGTCGTGGTCTTCGATCGCTACCCAGCAGTTGGCGGCTTGCTGACTTTTGGCATCCCCCCATTCAAGCTCGAGAAAGAAGTCGTCGCGCGCCGCGCGAATCTGCTGCAGGAAATGGGAATCGAATTTCGTCTGGGTTGCGAAGTTGGCAAAGACATACCCTTTGCCGACTTGCTGCGCGACTTTGATGCCGTCTTCCTCGGCATGGGTACCTACAAGGCCAAAGTTGGCCACTTTCCGGGAGAAAACTTGCCGGGTGTTTTTAAGGCCTTGGATTATCTCAACGGTAACATCTCGCACCTCATGGCCTTGCCGGATCCTCTGCACCCTTTTATCGATTTGGCGGGTAAAAGAGTGGTGGTGCTCGGCGGCGGCGATACCGCCATGGACTGTGTGCGTACCGCCATTCGCCAAGGTGCAAGCGCAGTAAGTTGCGTGTATCGACGCGACGAGGAAAACATGCCGGGGTCACGGCGCGAGGTGACCAATGCCCGCGAAGAAGGGGTAAAATTCCTCTTCCAGCGTCAACCGGTCGAAATCATCGGGGATGCCGAATCCGGTCCACAGGGCGTCAAGGTTGTTCGTACCCAGCTGGGCGAGCCCGATGCCAAGGGGCGGCGGCACCCGGAACTCGTGCCCGGCTCGGAAGAAATTTTACCTGCCGATGCGGTGATCATGGCCTTTGGCTTCGATCCCTCTCCTGCCACCTGGTTTGACGAGTTCGGCATCGCTACCGACAAGACTGGCAAGGTGTGCGCCAACGCCCAATTTCAAACCAGCAATCGCCAAGTCTTCGTTGGCGGCGACATGCATCGTGGCTCAGATCTAGTGGTCACCGCCGTCGACGAAGGAAGGCGAGCGGCCGAGGGCATTCTGGACTTTCTCTGCGCATGAGCACGGCCAAGTCGGAGCGCTTTTTACGGGCTTGTCGCGGCCAGCCTGTCGATCGCACCCCCGTCTGGCTCATGCGTCAGGCAGGACGCTACCTGCCGGAATACCGAGCCACTCGTGCGCAGGTACCCGGCTTCCTCGACCTCTGTCAAAATCCTGAGCTCGCCTGCGAAGTAACCCTGCAACCCCTGCGACGCTTCGATCTCGACGCCGCCATCCTCTTTTCCGACATCCTGACCGTTCCCCATGCCATGGGCCTGGAATTGTCTTTCGTCGACGGCGAAGGGCCGGTCTTTGCCAATCCGGTGCGCACGACACAGGACATCCAGCGCCTACACCAGCCCGATCCGGAGCAGGAGCTCCGTTATGTCATGGATGCCGTGCGGCTGATTCGGCACGAACTGGCTGGCCGCGTACCGCTCATCGGCTTTGCCGGCAGCCC
>DDOU01000115.1:2662-2810 GCA_002341825.1 Candidatus Igneacidithiobacillus taiwanensis
TATTCTGACCCCGAGAGCCTGCAACAACTGCTTGATCGTTTGGTGGCCGCCCTCATTGGCTACCTGCGGGCCCAAGCTGCAGCCGGCGCCCAGGCGCTGATGCTCTTCGACACTTGGGGCGGCGTGCTGAGCACCCCAGCCTACCGGC
>DDOU01000115.1:2865-3090 GCA_002341825.1 Candidatus Igneacidithiobacillus taiwanensis
GCTGCCAATCATCCTTTTTAGCAAGGGAGGCGGAAACTGGCTTGAAGCCATAGCGCAAAGTGGCGCCGACGTGGTGGGCCTCGACTGGAACACGGAAATTGACCAAGCGCGGGAGCGCCTCGGCGCCAAAATTAGCGTGCAGGGCAATCTCGACCCTATGGCGCTCTACGGCCATCCCACGCTGTTACGTGCAGAAATCGAGCGGATCCTCACCGCCAATGGGAG
>DDOU01000071.1:0-4085 GCA_002341825.1 Candidatus Igneacidithiobacillus taiwanensis
CCATGCCCGGGAGTTTGTCGAGAATGCTGCCCAAGCCCCCCATGCGCTCTACCTGACGCAACTGCTCACGAAAGTCTTCGAGATCGAAGCCCTGACCCTTGCGCAGCTTGTCGGTCATGCGCTGCGCTTGCTCGAGATCGACATCCTGCTGCACCTGCTCGACCAGGCTGACGATATCTCCCATACCCAGGATGCGCGAGGCCATGCGCTCGGGATGGAAGGCCTCCAGGCCTTTACGCACCTTTTCGCCCACCCCCAAAAATTTGATGGGCTTACCGGTAATGGCGCGGATGGAGAGAGCAGCGCCGCCGCGGGCGTCGCCATCGGCCTTGGTGAGGATCACCCCGGTGAGCGGCAGGGCGGTGTCGAAGGCTTTGGCCGTATTGACCGCATCCTGCCCGGTCATGGCGTCGACCACAAAAAGCAGCTCTGTAGGTTGCACTGCCTCGGTCAGGGCCTGCGCCTCGGCCATCATCTCGGCGTCCACATGCAAGCGCCCGGCGGTGTCGACAATGAGGACGTCATAGATCTGCTTGCGCGCTGCCTCCAAGGCATCGCGAGCGATCTGTACCGGTGCTTGCTGAGGGTTGCTCGGGAAGACGGCAACGTCGATATCTTTACCAAGACTTGCCAGTTGTTCCATCGCCGCCGGCCGATAAACGTCGGTACTGACCAGCAGAACGCGCTTCTTTTCGCGTTCTTTGAGCCATAGGGCCAGTTTGGCGCTGGTAGTGGTCTTACCCGAGCCCTGCAGCCCGGCCATGAGGATGACCACGGGAGGACGCGCTTGCAGATCGAGACGATCGTTGTGCGAGCCCATCAGGCGGGTGAGTTCGTCGTTGACGATTTTGATGAAGACTTGGCCCGGACTCAGGCTACGCAGCACCTCCTCGCCCAAGGCTTTCTGGCGCACTTCGGCAATGAAATCCTTGACCACGGGCAGCGCCACGTCGGCCTCGAGTAGGGCCAAACGCACATCGCGCAGGGCATCGCGGATATTGTCCTCGCTCAGCCGCGCCTGACCGCGCAAGGCCTTGAAACTCTGGTTAAGACGTTGACTGAGGGATTCGAACATGGGCACCTCGGCAAAGCAGGGCGACATTTTGCGCCCTCCCCTGCGCCTGCGCAAACATCGGCGCCAGCCCGGTGGGCGAGGTCGTTCTTGGAGACTGCGGCCCAGCCGTGGCAGAATGCCGACATAGCATCACTGACGGGCGGGACTTACATGGCGGTAGTTCAGCGTCACCACGACATACTCATTCAGCGCCTAAGTCGCCACAGCGCCAATTATCGCGATCCCTTGGAAGAGATTCCTTGGGACGAACTCGATCCCGATCGGCCTTGGCTGCCGGAGTCGCTGATCTCGCTGTACGGCACGGCCGAATATGCGGCGCTCAGCGCCGAGGAAAAAATACGGCTTTCCCAGGTAGAATTCGTTTCTTTCTGCGAACTGGGACTCTGGCTCGAGGCTCTCTTCATTCAGCGCCTGGGTAGCCATTCCCTGGCGCATCTGTATGGCGACACCGCAAGTTATCACTACCAGCTGCACGAACTGCGGGAGGAAGTCGGCCACAGCCTCATGTTCCTGGAACTGCAGCAGCGCGCGCAACTCCCCTTCCTGACACCGCCCAAGCTGCGCCCGCGGCTGGCAACCTGGTTTGCGCGTATCGCCCCCGAGGGCTCTGCCGCCTTCTGGGCCACCATCCTCATTGGGGAGAACGTTCCGGACCAGATGAATCGCTTCATCCTTCGCGACAAAACCCTGCCGGCGGCGGTGCTCGGTATCACCCAATTACACAGCCGTGAGGAAGCGCGCCACATGGCCTTTGCCCGCGTGACGGTGCAGCGCCGCAGCCGTCGCCTCTCTCTCGTGCAGCGACGCCTGCTCAGCCCCCTGATGCGGGAAGTGATGCGGCAATTTCTGTACACCACCTTTTTTCCGGTTCCGGCGGTCTATGCGGCGGCGGGTCTCGATGCCCCACAGCGGCTCGCCCGCCTGGCGCGGCAGAATCCCCATCGTATTCGTCTCATGAACGAGTGCGCCGAACCCAGTCGAGAGTTTCTTCGCAGTCAAGGATTTACCGTATGAGCGATGGCCGCCCGCAAATGCTGTTTCCCCTGGGTACCATTCTTTTATCGCCCGACGCGCAGAGCATCCTCGAGGCCGGCGATATCGACCCGCAAGAAATCCTGCGCCGGCACGTGACCGGTGATTGGGAAGAAAGCATGGACGAAGACCTACGACGAGCCAGTCTTGCGGCCATCCAAGAAGGAGGGATCATCGTCAGCACTTGGCAGATTGGCGGCTATACTTTATGGGTGCGTACCGACGCGGCGCGGAGCTCGACGGTATTGGACATTCCCCTCGATCATTAAGGCGAGCCTATGGATATCCGCACCGTTTCGACGCAGCCCTTTCCAGATCAGCGCCCCGGCACTTCCGGCTTGCGCAAGAAAGTTCGGGTTTTTCAGCAGCCGCACTACTTAGAGAATTTTGTCCAGGCCATCTTCGACGCCATTCCTGATCGGCAGGGCAAGACCCTGGTCCTCGGCGGCGACGGCCGCTACTTCAACCGCGAAGCCATCCAAACCATCATCAAGATGGCAGTGGCCAATGATTGGGGCGAACTGCTGATCGGTCGGCAAGGTCTGTTTTCGACGCCAGCCATCTCCCATGTCATCCGTCATTATCGGGCGCGGGGCGGGATCATCTTGAGCGCCTCGCACAACCCCGCCGGACCGGAACAAGATTTTGGCATCAAATTCAATGGAGAAAATGGCGGCCCGGCGAGCGAGGCCCTGACCGAGCAGATCTGGGCGGGCAGCAAGAGTATCGAGAGGTATCTGATTGCAGAAATCGCAGACATCGATCTCGAGCACGAGACGGAACTGCAGCTGGGCAGTACGCGGGTGCGCATCATCGACCCCGTTCGCGACTACGCCGATTTGATGGAAAAACTTTTCGATTTCCCCGCCCTCGCCCGACTGCTGCAAGGGCCTTTCCGCATGCGCTTCGATGCCTTGCACGCCATCACCGGCCCGTACGCCGAGGAAATTTTCGAAAAACGCCTGGGGGCGCCGGCGGGTACGGTGCAAAATGCCACTCCCCTCGCAGATTTTGGCGGCGGGCACCCAGACCCCAATCTGGTCTACGCCAAGCCTCTGGCCGATCTTCTGTTTTCCGATGCGGCACCAGATTTTGGTGCGGCATCGGACGGTGATGGCGATCGCAACATGATTCTTGGCCGCGGGGTGTTCGTTACCCCCAGCGACTCCCTCGCCGTTCTCACTGCCCAAGCGCGCTGTATTCCCGCCTACGCGGGCGGACTCCATGGGGTGGCGCGCTCCATGCCCACCAGTCGAGCGGCGGATGTGGTGGCCGAGGCTCTCGGCATCGAACACTTCGAGACCCCAACGGGCTGGAAGTTTTTTGGCAACCTGCTCGACGCCGGGAGGATCACCTTCTGCGGCGAGGAAAGTTTTGGTACCGGCTCCGACCATGTTCGCGAAAAAGATGGTCTTTGGGCGGTCTTGGCCTGGCTTTCGGTGCTCGCTAGCACCGGCCTGTCGGTGCGGGAGATTCTCGACCAACACTGGCAGCGTTTTGGGCGCCACTATTATACCCGTCACGATTACGAGGAGTTGCCATCGGAGAGCGCCGAGCAGATGCTCGCCGGGCTGCACGCGCAGTTTCCGGTGTTGCCGGGGCAGCTGCTGGCGGGCCGCGAGGTGGCCGTGGCCGACGACTTTTCGTATACCGATCCCATCGACGGCAGTGTCAGCGCCCATCAGGGCCTACGCATCCTCTTTACCGATGGCGCCCGCCTCATCTTTCGTCTCTCCGGCACCGGTACCGCCGGCGCCACGCTGCGTATCTACCACGAGGCCTACGTGCGCGAACCGGATCAGTTACATCGGGATCCGCAACGCTTTCTTGCCCCACTGATCCAGCTCGGCAAAGACCTCACCCGACTGGAACCCCTTTCCGGCCGCAAGGCCCCCACCGTCATCACCTAGCGGAGGTATCTCATGGACTACGATTCGGACAATGGTTTGAGTTACGGCGCCCTCGGCGCCGCGTTGGC
>DDOU01000071.1:4189-4673 GCA_002341825.1 Candidatus Igneacidithiobacillus taiwanensis
CGCATCAACGAGCGGGTTGAGGAATTACTCGACACCATCGCCATCTATAGCGAAGAGTTGGTCGAAAAGGGCAAGGACATCACCGAAAAGGAGCGGCAGCGCTTGAATGACGGCATCGCTTTGGCGCGTAGCGAGCTCGATCGGCTGCGTCGTAAACTCTCGCGTCTCGATTGACCCGGCCAACGCTGCCGGGCTATGATCCTCGGCGCGCGGGGAGTGGCGCAGTCTGGTAGCGCGCCTGCTTTGGGAGCAGGATGTCGCAGGTTCGAATCCTGTCTCCCCGACCAATAAAACAGGTACATAGTACAAAGTCACCGTGCAGTGGAATGTTAAGTCTACCCTCTGCCCGTCTCGTTCCCCTCGCTACCCCCGAAGAGTTCGTTGCCTTCTCAATCTCCTTTCGTATTTGCCACATTGGCACGGGCATTTGTTGTAACAACGAGAGCCCTCCTTCTAGCTCGCGCGACTCTCTCAGAACTCCGAT
>DDOU01000071.1:4726-4912 GCA_002341825.1 Candidatus Igneacidithiobacillus taiwanensis
GCGAGCATGCGCTCGATACGCGGTCCGAGAATCAGCTCCATGGCGTAGCCCATCTTGCCGCCGGGGACGACTATGGTATTTTTGCGCGACATGAAGCTGCCGGGAATCATCTGCAAGAGGTACGGAAAATTCTCTTCCCGGTGGTCATTGAAGCGAATTACTACCATGCTCTCGTCTGGGGTAGGA
>DDOU01000120.1:0-2887 GCA_002341825.1 Candidatus Igneacidithiobacillus taiwanensis
TAGTTCTCTACGGTCTATTTGTCAATTATTTGTACTATACAAAAAGTAAACATGAAAAGAGGGGCTCTGCCAGAGCTGTTCCCTGCATTGCAGGTGATGATCCTGCCGGAGAAATGGCGCAAAAAAAACGGGCCGGCCCGAAGGCCGACCCGCTTGACGGAGCAAGGGGAGCTTAGAAGTCGCCCATGCCACCCATACCACCGCCCATGTCGGCACCGGCACCGCCCTTGTCTTCCTTCTTGGGCAGTTCGGTGATCATGGCCTCGGTGGTGATCATCAGGCCAGCAACGCTCGCCGCCTTCTGCAGAGCCGTACGGGTAACCTTGGTGGGGTCGATGACGCCCATCTCGAACATGTCGCCGTACTCACCGGTCGCAGCATTGAAGCCGTGGCCAGCCTTGCCTTCGAGCACCTTGTTGAGGACGACGCTGCCTTCGCCACCGGCGTTGGCAACGATCTGCCGCAGGGGCTCCTCGATGGCACGGCGGATAATGGCAACACCCATCTCCTGGTCATGGTTGTCGACCTTCAGCTTCTCCAGCACATGACGGGAGTGGATGAGGGCCACACCGCCACCAGGGACGATGCCTTCCTCGACCGCCGCCCGGGTGGCATGCAGGGCGTCTTCCACCCGCGCCTTCTTCTCCTTCATTTCGATTTCGGAGCCAGCGCCAACCTTGATCACGGCCACGCCACCCGCCAGCTTGGCGACCCGCTCCTGCAGCTTCTCGCGATCGTAGTCGGAGGTAGCTTCTTCCATCTGGCGACGGATCTGCTCCACCCGGGCCTTGATCTCTTTCTGCTGACCAGCGCCGTCGATGATGGTGGTGTTTTCCTTGCTGATGACCACCTTCTTCGCTTGGCCGAGGTCGCTGAGGCTGGCGCCTTCGAGCTTCATGCCAATTTCTTCGGAAATGACGCGGCCACCGGTAAGGATCGCCATGTCTTCGAGCATGGCCTTGCGCCGATCACCAAAGCCCGGAGCCTTGACCGCGGCTACCTTGATGATACCGCGCATGCTGTTGACCACCAGGGTCGCCAAAGCTTCGCCTTCGACGTCCTCGGCAATGATCAGCAGCGGGCGGCCGCCCTTGGCAACGCCTTCGAGCACCGGCAGCATGTCGCGAATATTGGAGATCTTCTTGTCGTGCAGGAGAATGTAGGGGTTCTCCAGCTCGGCAGTCATCTTGTCTTGGTTGTTGACGAAGTAGGGCGAGATGTAGCCACGGTCGAACTGCATGCCCTCGACCACGTCCAGCTCGTTCTCGAAGCCGGAGCCTTCTTCGACAGTGATGACGCCCTCATTGCCAACCTTTTCCATGGCCTCGGCAATGATCTTGCCGATGGACTCGTCGGAGTTGGCAGAGATGGTGCCTACTTGCGCCACTTCCTTCTGGGTCTTGCAGGGCTTGGACTGCTTCTTGAGGTCCTCGACCACGACGTGGACGGCCTTGTCGATGCCGCGCTTGAGGTCCATGGGGTTCATACCGGCGATGACCGCCTTGATGCCCTCACGGATGATGGCTTGCGCCAGCACCGTGGCAGTGGTGGTGCCGTCACCAGCCTCGTCGGAAGCCTGGGAGGCGACTTCTTTCACCATCTGCGCGCCCATGTTCTCGAACTTGTCGGCCAGTTCGATTTCCTTGGCAACGGAAACGCCGTCCTTGGTAATGGTGGGGGCGCCGAAAGACTTGTCGAGTACCACATTGCGACCCTTGGGGCCGAGGGTGACCTTGACCGCATCGGCCAGGACGTTGACGCCGCGCAGCATCTTCTCGCGGGCGTGTTCAGCAAAAGCTACTTGTTTAGCAGGCATGGAAGCACCTCTTCAGAATTGCGTTGATTGAAAGTATCCGAAAAATAGAGACTTACTTTTCGATGACCGCCATGATGTCGTCTTCCCGCATCACCAGCAGTTCCTCGCCTTCCACCTTGATTTCCGTACCGGCGTATTTGGCAAAGAGCACATGGTCGCCAGCCTTGACATCGAGGCTCCGCACCTTGCCGTCTTCCATGACCTTGCCATTACCCACGGAAATGACTTCGCCACGCACGGGCTTTTCCTTGGCGGTATCGGGAATGATGATGCCCCCGGCGGTCTTCTGCTCTTCCTCCAGGCGACGGATGACAACGCGATCGTGCAACGGACGCAGTTTCATAGAAGCTTTCCTCATCGAAATTGGACCAAAATTTGGGAAACTACGAGGGAGAGTGTTAGCACTCACCCCCGACGAGTGCTAATCATAGACATCTCTTATGCCAAGTCAAGGGGAGCCGTGGTGCTTGGTGGCAGCTACACTGTCTCGTTACAATGCAGTCATTTCAATCGGCCCGTCGGCTGGACGGTATGGCTCTTCATCAATTGGCTAGGTAGTCTGGGAGGAGGCGATGGCGGGTGCGTTGTGGCAAGGTATCCACCGGGAGTTTTTTCGCGAGCCCTTTGCAATCTCGGCAGACCTACGGCGCACGCGCCTGTTACAGGAGCTCAAGGTCGAGCACCAGATTTGCGATCTTTTGCTACCCAACGATGCCGAGCCGCGCATGAGTTTGGTGGTGGACTTTTCCGTTACAGAAGATTGGGTAGCAATGGATTGTCCGCCCCGCTTTCCTACCTCGGCCGTCGGGCTCGACCTCTTGGTGCAAAGTCGGCCGTCGCAGTTGCCCACGGTTTGGGAGTCGCGGCTACGCGAAGTGCGCGATGATCTGCTGTATATCGAGTTTCCTGAGGTCATTTATCAAAAACAGGCGCGTCGCTTGTACCGCGTCATGCCCGCCGTCGATGACCCACGGCGCATCGAGCTCTATCGCACTGGTGCGCCCATGGTGCTGGGAGAAATCCTCGATATCAGCGAGGGTGGTACCAGGGTTCGCCAGGTGGGTCGGGCTG
>DDOU01000120.1:2897-5790 GCA_002341825.1 Candidatus Igneacidithiobacillus taiwanensis
CGCTTGCCGAAAGTGTTTTTTTCCATGCGGGACGGCACCCAGATTTCTTGCCCGGCAACGGTGCGACATTTCATTTCCGGGCAGGATGGCATCGGGCTCGAGTTTACCGATATCGATCCTGCAGCGCGTCGTGCCATTGCTAAATACGTCTTTGATCGAGATCGAGAAATTGCGCGTGCGCAGGGGATCGAGCTAGGCGGCCATTCGTCGCGCAAAAGTAGCGTGTGGAGCCAGTTCAAACGCTGGATTTCTTCGTAGCCCAGACCTCGAGCGCCCAAGCGCGCCATTCGTCNNGCACCGCGAAGCCCGTCTGGTGTCGGAAAGCCCAGGCGTTGCAAGCTCTGCTCCCAGGCCCCGCGCGGGTCGAAGGCCGCTGCCCCACCGCTTTTCGAAAGCTTCTTGCCATCCTGGCCAAGGACCAGGGGTAAATGCCCATATTGTGGCTGCGGGTATCCCAAGCAGACCTGCAAAAAGCGCTGCACTGGAGTAACGGAGACGAGATCGGCACCACGGATCACTTCCGTAACATCTTGCGCGTGGTCGTCCACCACGCAGGTAAACACATAGGCGTAAGGGCCATCGGCGCGCAGCAGCACCGGGTCCTGCTCGGGAAAGCGGCTTTCCTGCATACCGAGATAGCGATCCTGCCAAAAACCTACTCGGGCGGTGCGCAGATCCAAGCGCCAAGCCCGCGCCTGCGCCGGGGGCCGCTCGCGGCAGTGGCAGGGAGATTGCAGAAGGCTCTGGCGGCTACAGCCGCAGGGATAAGCAAGGCGGGCGGCACGAAGCTTTGCAAAGGCGGCGTCGTAGTCTGCCTGACAAGCCGATTGGTAGCGAATGGCGCCGTCCCAGTGCAAGCCAAGCATAGTTAATTGCTCTTGTATCTGTTCCGCATATACGGGCTGGCAGCGCTGCACGTCGATGTCATCGATGCGTAAAAGCCAGCGCCCGCCCTGACCTTTGGCGCTGAGATAGCTGCCGATTGCCGCGAGCACCGAGCCCTCGTGCAAAGGTCCGCTCGGGCTCGGCGCAAAACGGCCCGTCACGTCGTGAGTTTCCGCCCGCACTGCACCCTGATCGTTGCATTCTTCCCTCTCCATGCGCGCAATGGTAGCAAGAGCCGGCGCTGTGGGCATTTTCCTGCCGCTAGCGTGCTATGCTGGGCGTGTGGCGAGTGGGAGGAGGGTAGATGGCGACAGGGGAGTTTGCGCTGATCGACGAACTACGTCGCGGTCTGGGGCAGGTGGAAGACGACGCGGCGGTCATTGTCGGGATTGGCGACGACGCGGCGGTGCTCGATTGCGGTGGGCGCCGCCTGGTAGCCTGCACCGATACCCTCGTCGCCGGCCGGCATTTCTTTGCCGAGCTTGGCGCCGACGATCTCGCTTGGAAGGCGCTGGCGGTCAATCTGAGCGATCTTGCCGCCATGGGTGCCGAGCCGCGCTGGGCACTGCTCAATCTTGCTCTGCCGGCAGGTATGGCTACCCCGGCTTGGCGCGCGGACTTTATGCGTGGCTGGCAGGAGCTGGCTCTGCCTTTTAATCTGCGCTTGGTGGGGGGCGATACGGTTGCCTGCGATGGCCCATTAACGGTGACCGTGACCGCCTTGGGCCTGCTGGCGGGAGATGCCCTGCTGCGCAGTGGCGCGCAAGTGGGCGATGATCTCTACGTGACCGGCACCTTGGGTGATGCCGCCCTTGCGCTCGAACTTGCTTTTGCCGAACGTGCCGGCGAGGCCGTCGAGGACTTGCCGGGAGCGGCGACTCTGGAGCAGTGTCGTCGACGTCCCACCCCGCGTGTTGCCTTTGGTCAGGCAGCGCAGCGGCTGGGGGCGCGCTGTGCGCAGGATGTCTCCGATGGGTTTCTCGCCGACCTACACCACATCCTGCAGGCCTCGGGGGTGGGGGCGCGGATCGATGGCGATGCCATCCCCCTGAGCCCCGTTCTGGCGGGTTGGGTGGGCGACGACTGGCAACGGTTGTTGCGTACCGCTCTCACCGGCGGCGATGATTACGAACTCATTCTCGCCGCACCTCCCGCCCTTGCCGTGCAGCTGCAGACCGCAGCGCAGCAAACGCAAACGCCCCTGCAGCGGGTGGGTAGTGTTTTGCCGGCAGCGGCAGGTTTGCAGCTTTTTTGGCAGGGTAGGCGCCAAGACCTACCAGAACATTTGGGGCACCAGCATGTCATCTGAATTTCCCATCTATCTACCTTTGCGGCCAGCGGCCTTGCCCTTGGCGCAGCGTCTAGCCGCGTGGATCGAGCTCGCCGGTCGACCGGTTGCTCTGCAACTCTGCGCAACCTTGCCGCTGACCAAAACCTCTGCTGGCGTTGCCCTGGGTGACTTTGACAACATCGATGCTTGGCGCCAAGCGGGGGGCGTACGACTCGATCCTCTCGACTGGCCAGCGATGGCGGCGTACCTCCGGCAGCACTGGCCGCTTTCCACCCCGCCGCGTACGCGATTTGGTGTTACCCCAGCAACAGCGCCCCTGCCCGGAGAAATCTGGTCGGATGGCGAGGGCTTGGCTTTGGAATTAGCCCCTCCGGAATGGGCGCTGTTGCAGCGCGCCCAACCGCTCGGCTGGCAACTGGCAACGGCAGAATCCTGTACGGCGGGCGGCATTGCTGCGCGGATTGCCGCCTTACCCGGCTCCTCGGCACTCCTGCGCCAGGGTTATGTGGTCTACAGCAATGCCGCCAAGGAGGAGATGCTGGGGGTGCAAGGCGCAACCCTCGCACGCCACGGTGCCGTTTCGGAAGCGGTGGTGGAAGAGATGCTCGAAGCCGCTCTCGGGCAGGCAGAGCTCGCGGTGGCGGTGAGCGGCATTGCCGGGCCGGGTGGAGCGGTGGCGGGCAAGCCGGTGGGTACCGTTTGCCTTGGCTGGGCAAC
>DDOU01000120.1:5929-6107 GCA_002341825.1 Candidatus Igneacidithiobacillus taiwanensis
CCTCGGGTAGAATGACCGAATATTCGCTCGAGGAGAGGCAAATCATGGATGACCAACGCAGCAAGGCCTTGGCGGCGGCCTTGTCCCAAATCGATCGGCAGTTTGGTAAAGGCACCGTCATGCGCCTTGGCGAGCAGAGCGCCATCAAAGACATTGCCGTGTATTCGACGGGCTCCCT
>DDOU01000029.1:0-1700 GCA_002341825.1 Candidatus Igneacidithiobacillus taiwanensis
CCTAGCTCCGAATCCTGCATCTCGTCGGGAAACAGCGCGGCGGTGGCGGCGAGTTGGGCGTAGTGCTCGGGCGGGAGGGCGTCGAGTTCGGCATCGGGCTTGCCGCTAATGGCGCTCATGGCGGCGCGCAGCGGGTCGCGACCTTCTTGCTTGGCGGCAATCTTGGCCTTGACCGGATCGAAATCCACAAACCACGATTTGAAAATGGCTTGCGCCATCGCTTCCAGGGTTTGATTGATGCGGCGGTTGAGGTCGATTTTGTCGTCCAGGCCTCCCAATATCTTTACCAGCTGCTCTTGTTCTTTAAGCGGAGGGCAGCAAACCCACTTGCGGCGAAAGTCTGGAAAGTGCCCTTTGTATTCTTCAAGCCAAACACGCCCCTTGGTCAGGTAATAAAGGAACCTAGTTTGGCAAACTCCATTCTTACCAATCATAGGGAACACGTTTTGAATTACTGAGAAAGGCTTCTCCATTAACCGCATTTCGCATGTGTGATTGGCGAATGTCACCACTGGATTTTCTGGAGAAGCTAAAACACCGGGCTCTTCGTTGTGCCACCCTACAATTCCCGTCGCCGATTGGTCGATGACTGGAACACTTCCGACAGGGAATGAGGTCTTTTGCTCAAATCGCTTCCCGACTGGCAGTTGTTCGTACAACTGCTCAATCTGGAAGACCTGCCATCCGTCAGGTAAGTATTTTTCGGCCTCTTCCTTCGAGGAGTAGGATGGAAGTCGAACCCAGTCACGCGCCATAACCCAACCCCGCCAAGTTCCTCTTGATCTCCCCATCCAGCCGGGCACTCTCCGCAAACTGCCCGAGCAGTTGATCCCGCAGCCCTACCATCTTGCTATTCACCACGGGCTTCCAGGCTGGCGGCCAGCTCTGCCTCCAACGCTTCAATGCTGGGCAGTTTGTCGCGCAGGGCTTCGGGCAGCGTGTGCGACAAGGTGTAGGTAGCCAGGCCAAGCGGTTTTTGGATATCGGACAAGGCATATTCTGCCACTAGCCGGTCTTTGCTTTTGCACAGCAGTAGGCCAATGGTCGGCGCGTCATTCGGACCGCGCAGTTGCTCGTCTACGGCCTTTAAATAAAAATTGAGTTTGCCTGCAAATTCGGGTTCAAAGTCCGCGGTTTTCAGCTTGACCACCACGTAGCAGTGCAGGCGGGCGTGGTAAAACAGCATGTCTAGAAAAAACTCGCGTTCGCCCACTTGTATTGGCACCTGCCGCCCCATGTAGGCAAAGCCCGCGCCCAGTTCGAGCAAAAACTGGGTGATATGCTCGATCAGCGCTCGCTCTAGCTCGCGTTCGTTGTGTTCGGGTGTAAGGGAGAGAAAATCGAACACATAGGGGTCTTTGAGTACTTGTGCCGCGAGATCAGATTGGGGAGGGGGAAGAGTCTTTGCGAAGTTGCTCAGGGCTTTGCCTTCGCGTTGCCATAGGCCGCTTTCGATCTGGTGTGTGAGAACGGCGCGACTCCAACCGTGGGCCTGGGTTTGCTGCACATAGTAGAGGGCTTCGCTGTGGCTGCTGCATTTGCTGATAATGACCACATTGTGCCACCAAGGGATGACAAATAATTGCGAAGCAGCCTGCTTCGCAATCTCGGGGACTTGGTTCCAAAAGACATACCAGCGGCGGATTTGCTCCAGATTGCGCTTTGAGAATCCCTTTACTTCAGGGAACTCGCGCATCAGA
>DDOU01000029.1:1849-4120 GCA_002341825.1 Candidatus Igneacidithiobacillus taiwanensis
CTCATAGTGGATACCCCAACCCCGCCAGATTCTTTTTGATCTCTTCTTCCAACTTGGCACTTTCGGCAAACTGCTCGGCCAGTTGGGCGGTGAGCCTTGCCATCTTGTCGGCAAAGGCTTCGCCGTCGTCTTTTTGCTCTTGGGCGCCCACGTAGCGCCCGGGTGTGAGCACATAGTCGTGCTTGCGAATATCGTCTAAGGTGGCCGAGTAGCAAAAGCCCGGCACATTCTCATAACCTTCGCCCTGTTGCCAGGCGTGGTAGGTGGCGGCAATCTTTTTGATGTCGTCGACGGTAAAGTCACGCAGCACGCGGTCTTTCATGTAGCCGAGGTTGCGGGCATCGATGAAGAGAAGCTCACGGCGCCGGTCGCGTTTGGTTTTGTTGAGCGAAAGACCATTGCGCTTGTCGCGGGTGAGGAACCAGATGCAGGCCGGAATTTGCGTGTTGGTGAAGAGCTGGCCGGGCAGCGCGACCATACATTCGACATAGTCGTCCTCGATGAGTTTTTTGCGGATTTCGCCTTCGTTATTGGTATTGCTGCTCATCGAGCCGTTGGCTAGCAGCAAGGCCATGCTGCCGGTGGGCGCGAGGTGGTAGAGCATGTGCTGCAGCCAAGCAAAGTTGGCATTGCCCTGGGGCGGGGTGCCGGCAATCCAGCGCGGGTCGTTGGCGAGCTTTTCGCTCCACCACTCCTTCATGTTGAAGGGCGGGTTGGCCATGACGAAGTCGGCGCGCAGGTCGGGGTGCAGGTCGTTGAGCAGGGTGTCGGCGGGTTGGCCGCCAAAGTTGAAGTCGATGCCGCGGATAGCCATGTTCATGGCGGCGAGACGCCAGGTGGTGGGGTTGCTTTCTTGCCCGTAAACGCTGATTTGCCCGGTTTTGCCGTTGGCGATCTTGCCGCCGTGCTGCTCGATGAATTCTTCGCTTTGCACGAAAAAGCCGCCGGAGCCCATGGCCGGGTCGTATACACGGCCCTTGAAGGGCTGCAGCATTTCTACAATCAGCGTGACGATGCTTTTGGGGGTGTAGTATTGGCCGCCTTTTTTGCCCTCGGCCAGCGCAAACTGGCCAAGAAAATACTCATACACATGGCCGAGAATGTCTTTGCTTTTGAGATGGAGTGCTTGGCCGTTATAACTGGGTTGGCTGAAATTGGTGTCGGAAAAATGGGCGATGAGATCGGCTAGTTTGTTGCTGTCGATTTGCGTGCGGGCGAAGTCTTTATTGAGCACATTTTTGAGTTTTTGCTCGTTTTCGCGCTCGATGGCTTCCATGGCGTTATCAATCAGCCAGCCGACGCTGCGCATTTCTTCGGGTTCGTTTTTACCCGGTTTATTCCACGGCAGTGGTGCTTTGGGTGGCAGTTGGGCGCAGTCGCGCAGGGTTTGCCAGCGCGCTTCGATGGGCACCCAAAACACATTTTTTTCGGTGTAGTAGTCGCGTACCTCNNAGATCGAGCTCGTAGTCTTCCGGATGGTCGGCGGGGTCCATGTAGTAATCATGGTCGGGGTTTTGGAACTGCTCGCGTAATTCCTTTTGTCGCTCCTCGAAGGCGTCGGAAACGTATTTGAGAAAGATCAGACCGAGGACGACATGCTTGTAGACAGCGGCATCGAGATTGGAGCGCAGCTTATCGGCAGCGGTCCAGAGTTTTTTTTCGAGGTCGTTGAAAAACTGGTTTTCGATGGGGTTCACAGACGGCTCCCAGAGACGGATGGCGGCAAGGCCCTCGGTTGGGCACACAGCGACTATCGTACTCTGAAATCCTTGGCCGAATCACGCCGCCCGCGCGGTTCACAATCCTTCATGGAAAATTGTTTGGCGACAGGCAACGATCTGCTTACCCTAAATCGATGATCAAACAGAACACGCAACCGCAAGAACCGTCTTTGCTGCTTATCCTCGGTATGCACCGCAGCGGCACCAGCGCTATTGCCAAAGGTGTCGAAAGCTTGGGGCTGAGCTTGGGCGAATACCTGCTTGGCGCAGCGCCCGATAACCCCAAGGGATACTGGGAAGACGCTGAGGGAGTCGCCCTCAACCAGAAAATCTTCGAGCGTTGTGACCTGCGCTGGAATGAGGCGCGCATCCTCGATGCAGACGAACTGCTAGCCCGTAGCGAAGACTTGCGGCGCACGGTCGGAGACCTCCTTACCAGCCGCATCGCTTGCTGGCGCCAGTGGGCCTTCAAGGATCCACGCACCCTGCGTACCTTGCCGATTTGGCTGGCGGCAGCCGATGACTGCCGACTCGATACTCGTGCTTTGCT
>DDOU01000029.1:4236-7062 GCA_002341825.1 Candidatus Igneacidithiobacillus taiwanensis
CGAGATCATGACGACGCCAGCGCAAGCCTTGCAGAAGGCTGCGACACGCCTTGCTTATGCAGTCAACGCACAGCAACTACGGCAGTACGAAGAGGGATTTCTGGACCCAACCTTGCGCCATCATCGCGCCAACGACGGCTCATCCCTCTTGCCGCTCCTGGCCGACGCCTACGATTTGCTCCGCGCTTTTCACGAAATACCGGAAGCGCAGTTTTGGACCGCTTGGGAGGGGCTGCAGCTCCGTCATCGCGAGTGGGGGGAGTGCTATGCATTGCTCGATACAGAAACCGATTGGCGTCGCCGACGCCGCGGCACTTGGTGGAGGTGGACGCATGGACGCTTGTGATCCGTTACCAGCTGAGTGCTCTGAGGTGCCGATCTACGTGATTACCCTGCTCCAGCGGCCGGAGCGGCAGGCCCATGTGGCCGCTTTGCAGCGTTCCAGTCCTTTGCCTTTGCGGGTTTTTCCGGCCATCACTCCGCAGTGCTACGAAGATATCCCAAGCTATGACCGGGCCTGGCGTGCGCGCCACTTCGGTTACGATCTGACTCTGGGGGAGATTGGCTGCTTGCTCAGCCATCGTGCCCTGTGGGAGCGTTGTGTGCGTAGCAACCAGACCATGTGCATATTGGAAGATGATGTTGAGCTGGGGGAGGACTTTGCTGCTAGCCTTGCGCATGCTTTGGCCTGGCAGGGTGAATGGGACGTGCTGCGCTTTCTTGCCGAGCGTTGGGACCGCTGGCGGGTACCGGTTTGGCGCCTCGATGCCGAGCATGTACTAGCCCAGTATCCACGCCCGGCCATGGGCACGGCGGCTTATCTTCTGCAGCCCCAGGCCGCCCAACGTCTGCTGGCGCTGACGGAGCAGATCCGCATTCCTGTTGACCAGGTCATCGACCGCTTTTGGGCGCATCGCTTGCGGGTGCGGGTGGTGGAACCGCACCCCGTGCGCATCGCCCAGAGCTGCCCATCGGTGATTGCCGAGCGGGGTTGGGCGGCCAGCCATGGTGATGCGCGGCGCCCATTGTGGCGGCGCTTGCAACGAGACTTGCGCAACGGCGCAGACCGCCTTCTTGGTCTGCTCTACAGCCTAGACTGCCTCCGCCAAGCCTGGCGCTGCCAAGCGTCGGCGCCTACAAGCCCTCTTCGGCTGCCAGGAGGTCGGCCAGGGTCTCCCGCCGGCGGATGAGTTGCACTTGGCCGCCCGTGACCAGGACTTCGGCAGCGCGGGGGCGGCTGTTGTACTGGCTGCTCATGGCAAAGCCGTAGGCGCCGGCACCGAGAATGGCCAAGCAGCTCCCCGGCGGGACGCTGGCCAGGGGCCGATTCTTGGCAAAGAAGTCGCCACTTTCGCAGACCGGGCCGACCACGTCGCAATAGCGCATGGGTAGGTCTTTCTGGCGCAGCGGCCAGATCGTATGCCAGGCGCCATAGAGGCTTGGACGCAACAAGTCGTTCATGCCGGCATCGACCACGCAAAAATGCTTGCCTTCGTTTTCCTTCCAGTATTCTACCCGGGTTAGCAGGACCCCGGCATTGCCAACCAGGGCGCGGCCGAGTTCCACCACCCGCCGCACGGGTAGGCCCGCCAGCGCCGTATCGAGGACCGCGGCATAGTCGGCCGGGCTCGGCGCGACCTCGTCTTGGTAGCGAATGCCCACACCGCCGCCCAGGTCGAGATGCTGTAGGCGCATACCTTCGCGTTGCAGCTCTTCGTACAGGGCGCGCAGGCGGGCCGCCGCCGCACCCAAGGGCTGCAGGTCGATGAGTTGCGAGCCGATGTGGGCGGCAATGCCAATGAATTTGACGCTTGGCCAGAGGGCTGCCTGCCGGTACAGGGAGGCAGCGGCCGCCAGCGGGATGCCGAATTTGCTTTCCTTGAGGCCGGTGGCGATGTACTGGTGGGTGCCGGGGTCGACATCTGGGTTCACGCGCAGGGCGACGGGGGCTTGTACCCCCAATTCGGCGGCAATCTGGGCGATGCGTTCGAGTTCTGCGGCAGATTCCACATTCAGACAGAAAATGCCTGCCTCGAGGGCGGCGCGGATTTCGGCGCGGCTCTTGCCGACCCCGGAAAAGACGATCTTGCCGGGGTCGCCGCCGGCGCGTAGCACCCGCGCCAGTTCGCCGCCCGAGACGATATCAAAACCCGCCCCCCAACTGGCCAGCAAGCGCAGCAGCTGCAGGTTGCCGTTGGCCTTCACGGCATAGCAGGTGAGGGTATTGGTACCGAGGGCGTGGGCAAAGGCGTGGTAGCGCTCGCGTAGAAAGAGCTCGGAGTAGACGTAGCAGGGGGTGCCGAAGCGCTCGGCGATGTCGTCCAGCGGCTGATCATCCATATACAGCTGCTGGGCGTGGTAGCGGAGGGGATGCATTAGTGGCTGCTCGTGGAGGTGGTGGGGGCACTGGGGTGGGGTAGGGTGAGGGCGGTTTTGCGCCCACAGCCGGCCAGGGCAAGGCTGCCTAGGAGTAGCAACAAGAACAGCGGGCGCAGGTGCTTCATAGCCCCTCCCCTTGCAAGCGCGCGCGGGCGCGGGCAATGGCGGCGCGTACCTGGGCCGGTGCCGTCCCGCCGAGATGATTACGCGCGGCAACGGAGCCCTCCAGACTCAGCACCCCATAAACGTCTTCTTCGATGAAGGGGGATAGCCCCTGCAACTCCGCCAGCGACAGGGCCTCCAGGCCGATGCCGCGCTCTTGCGCCAGGCGCACTGCCGTCCCTACCACGGCGTGGGCATCGCGGAAGGGCACCCCCTTGCGGACCAGGTAATCGGCCAGATCGGTCGCGGTGGCGAAGCCTTTTTCGGCCTCGGCACGCATGCGCT
>DDOU01000029.1:7119-8161 GCA_002341825.1 Candidatus Igneacidithiobacillus taiwanensis
ATGCTCTTGTCTTCTTGGTTATCGCGGTTGTAGGCCAGCGCCTGCCCTTTCATGAGGATGAGCAGGGCGGTGAGCTGCCCCATGACCTTGCCGCTTTTGCCGCGAATGAGCTCGGCCACATCGGGGTTTTTTTTCTGCGGCATGATGCTGGAGCCGGTACAAAAGGCATCGGGCAGGTCGATGAAGGCGAGGGCCGCCGACATCCAGTAGATGAGCTCCTCCGCCAGGCGCGACAGGTGCACGGCAATGATCGACAGCGCCGCCAGCACTTCGAGGAGGAAATCGCGGTCGGAGACGGCGTCGAGACTGTTTTCGGCCACGGCATCGAAGCCGAGCTCCCGCGCCACGTCCCAGCGATCGATGGGAAAGGTGGTGCCCGCCAGGGCCGCCGCCCCCAGGGGCAAGACATTGACCCGCTTGCGGGCATCGGCCAGGCGCGCGGCATCGCGGCGGAACATTTCGACATAGGCCATGCAGTGATGGCCGAAGGTGACGGGCTGCGCTACCTGCAGGTGCGTAAGGCCGGGCAGCAAGGTGTCGGCTTCCCGCTCTGCCAAGTCGACGAAAACCGCTTGCAGTTGGCGCAGCAGGGCAAGCAGACGATCGATGGCGCCGCGGGTATAGAGGCGCATGTCGGTAGCGACTTGGTCGTTACGCGAACGCCCGGTGTGCAGCTTTTTGCCGGTATCGCCAATGAGAGCGATCAGGCGGCTTTCGATGTGCATGTGGATGTCTTCGAGGCGATCGCTGAAAGCGAAATGGCCGCTTTCGATCTCCGCGCGGATCTGTACTAGACCCTGGGCGATGGCTTCGACCTCGCTATTTGTGAGGACGCCAACTCGGCCCAGCATGCGCGCGTGGGCGAGGGAGCCGCGGATATCCTCCGCATATAGACGTCGATCGACGGCAATGGAGGAAGTGAAGGCCTCCACCAGGGCATCGGTATCGGCGGCAAAACGGCCACCCCACATCTTGTCGCTCATTGCAGACCTCCTTGCTTGCCGGGACTATACCCAAAGCCGCCGCGGCGGACTAGGGGAGG
>DDOU01000029.1:8195-12390 GCA_002341825.1 Candidatus Igneacidithiobacillus taiwanensis
GCAGCAAAGCGCGCAGTATTGATGATTGCTCTATGCTATTATGCAATCGTTGCAATCAAAGTAGGAGATAGCAAAATATGCGATCGATCACGATTCGCAATGTACCGGACGAGGTGCACCGCGCCATTCGGGTTCGTGCAGCGCTACATGGTCGCAGCACCGAAGCAGAAATCCGCGACATTTTAGAGAAAGCGGCAAGGCCCAGTGGCAGTCTCAAACTTGGTTCGTTGCTGGTCTCGATTGCCCGCGAAGCCGGTGGCCTAACGGACGCCGAAGCCGAGCACTTCGATCGACTGCGCGACAAGAGCCCAGCCGAGCCGATGTCCTTTCCATGATCGTCCTCGATACCAACGTCATCTCCGAATTATGGAAGATCGAGCCAAACCCCAACGTACTGACCTGGATCGACGCCCAGGCCGTGGAAACGCTCTATCTGACTGCCATCACGGTAGCCGAGTTACGATATGGTCTTGCCACCATGCCCGCAGGCAAGCGTCGTACGGTCTATCAAGATCGCTTGGAGGAAGAAGTCTTGCCAGCTTTCACGGCGCGCATTCTGCCCTTTGATCTCGACGCCTCGCGAATCTTTGCCGAGGGGATGGCGCGGGCGAGAGCAGATGGCAAGGCTATCGGTAAGGAAGATGGGTACATTGCCGCCATTGCAAAAGCGCGCGGTTTCGCTGTTGCCACGCGCGACGTAGCGCCCTTTCGGGCGTTTTTGCTGAGCGTGCTCAACCCCTGGGAGGCAACGCCATAGCGGGCGAAGTCTGGCGCAAGACCTTGCCTGGAAAATACCCAATTGCGCTCAGTCGAGCAGGCGGAAGATGCGCCAGATGCCGTCGCGCCGTAAGGCATGCACCAGGGTGAGGCCAACGTGGCCGATCCAATAGGCCCAAACCAGTAGGTACAAGGCCTTGTGCAGGGGGATGAGGGCATGCAGGATGGCGCCCGGTGGAGTGCCGCCTTGGGGCAGGAAAAAGTAAATGGCGGTGCCAGTGAGCGCCATCCAGCTGACCAGCACGAGGCCCAGACCATGGACCAGTGCCGCCAGACTCGGCGCCGGACCGGGGGCGCGCAGGCGACCACGGAAGAGTCCGGTGAAGTCATCGATGATCGGCCGCCAGGGTCCGCGCAAGGGAAAGAGTTGGGCACGCAGGGCCGGGCTCGTGAAGATCCACAGCCACTCCCAGAGCAGAAAGAGGGCGGTGCTTAACCCCATCCAGGCGTGGGTGCTGAATAAGAGTTGGGTAAGGCTGCCATAGTCGGCGTGCTGCCAGTCTGGCGTCATCCACAGGGAGCTAAAGAGCTGCCAAGTCACCCCCAGGGCAATACCGGCGTGTAACCAGCGCGCCTCCCGAGGCCAGGGATTTTGTTCATCCTGCATGGAATCCTCCCGAGATCATCTCTGTCGATTGTACCGACTGGTCCCCGGCACCCATAGCGATATTGCGCGATAAAAAGAGCAAAGCGTATGATGAAATTCCGCTCAAAGCGGAGGGGAGCGTCATGATCTATCTCTATACGTTGAATACCATTTTTGTTGTGCTCATCGTCCTTGCCGTGTGGTTTCCGCGCGAGGCGCGCACAGTTTTGCAGCGGCTCGGTTTGTGGGAGTGGGTACGGGGAATCGATGGCAAGGCTTTCCGCCTCTGGGTGCGCCGCTTGGGCATCTTGCTGATCTTGATGGCGGTTGCGCTTTTTGCCTCCATACTTACCGGTAGTCACCCTTGGGATTGGGCCCTGCCAGCGGGGGAGGCGCTCTTTTTTGGGGGGATGCTGTATTGGGTGGGGCACTGGTCGAAGGATGCCCCCTGACTTAGCAGAACTCCCGCCGTTGGAGCAGAATGCGCCGATATTCCTCGGGATCGCGCAAGGCGGTGAGTTGGCCGGCGCGGGGAAAGTGCTGGGCCTCGAGGCGCAGTAGCCAAAAGCGCAGGGCAGCGGCGCGCATATACGGAAACCAGAGCCCGTGCTCGCGCCGCTCGAAGGGGCGGACGCTCTCGTAGGCTTGCCAGAGCACGGCGGCCAAACCTTTGTCGAGGCTGCCATCGGGCTGGGAACACCAGGAGTTGGCAACGACGGCAAGGTCGTAGAGCCAGGCGTCGTCGCCGGCGTAGTAGTAATCGATGGTGCCGGTGATTTCCTCGCCCTCGAAGAGGACATTGTCCGGGAAGAGGTCGGCATGGATGACGCCGCCCGGAAGCTTGTCGCGAGGCCATTGCTTTTGTGCCTCGCGTTCGTCTACGAGGAGCTCCCGCTCCGCCGGACTGAGCTTGGGGATGAGCCGACGGCCAATTTCCTGGCACCATTGCAAGCCCGCCGGATTGGGATGCTCCTCGGGAAAGCCCTGTCCGGCCAAATGCATTCGCGCGAGGAGCCGCCCCAGGGCAGCGATTTCGTTTTCCCGCGGCGCCCTGCCTTCGATGGACTGCCCAGGCAAGCGTTGGACAATGGCGGCCGGCTTGCCGCACAGGGTACCCAGGATTTCGCCGTGGCGGGCATGTACCGGCGCCGGGCAGGGAATGCCGCGTCGACTCAGCCACTCCGTCACATGCAGATAATAGGGGATCTCAGTGGCCGGCAGGCGTTCGAAGAGGGTGAGCACAAAGCGGCCCGTGCTGGTATCGAGAAAAAAGTTGCTGTTTTCCGTACCCGCGCAGATGCCTTCGATACGCTCCAAGCTGCCAAGGTCATAGTCGGCAAGGAAGACCTGCAGATCGGCAGCAGGGATTTCGGTATACACGGCCATTAGCTTACCAACGCAACAAGACCCACTGCGGCACATCCATCTGTTCGGCGTCGGTGCTCGGCACGCGGGTAAACTTGCCCTTGCCGCTGCGATCCACCAAGTAATAGGGCGGGAAGGGCTTGGGTGGGATGACCTTGATCATGTAGACCTCGCCGTCGGCCCTGAACTCCTCGATTTTGGAACCCTTGGGTACGTGCAGCTCGGCCTCGGGTAGGCTGTGCTTGGGCGGCGCCAGGCGCGGCAGATGGTAGGGATATTTTTCCGGGCCGCTGTCGGCCAGGGCCGCACCGGCGCAGAGCAGGGTGGTAAGGCCCAATAAAACGGCGAAGTTGCGCGACATGACGGTTTCCTCCCTTAGAGGTTGAGTAGCGCTTCGGTTTCCGCCGCCGAGGGGGCAAAACCGCGTTTTTCGTAGTGGTCGAAGATGGTGGCGAGCACCGCATCCGGGTCGTCGAGGACGGTGACGAGGTCGAGATCTTCGCGATTGATGGTCCCGTGGGTGAGCAGGGCGTTTTTCCACCAATCAATGAGGCCGCCCCAAAAGCTCGAGCCAAAGAGGATGATCGGCATGCGCCGGGTCTTGCCGGTTTGCACCAGGGTGAGACATTCCGCCAGCTCGTCGAGGGTGCCAAAGCCGCCGGGCATGACCACATAGGCGGCGGCATACTTCATGAACATCACCTTGCGCGAGTAGAAATGNNTCGAAGGAGAGGGAGATGTCTTGGTAGGGATTGCTGTGTTGCTCGTGGGGGAGCTCGATGTTGAGACCGATGCTGTAGCCGCTACCGCGATGGGCGCCGCGATTGGCCGCCTCCATGATGCCCGGGCCGCCGCCGCTGATGACGGAAAAACCGGCGTTGGAGAGCTTTTCGGCAATCTCCACGGTCTGCTGGTACCAGGGATGATCTTCGGCAATGCGGGCGGAGCCAAAGATGCTGACGCAGGGTTCGACGGTGGCTAGTTTTTCGTAACCACGAACGAATTCCGCCATGATCTGGAAGATTTTCCAGGCTTCGCGGGTGAGTCGACTCTCGCCGCCGTCGCGAAGTCGCTCGCTTTCCAGGGGTGCGCGCATGATCAGGTCTACCGTATGAGCTCAAATTTTCCGTATTATGGCGGAAAGCAGCGGAAAAGTCCTTACCTCATGGCCCAGAATCCCCGTATCCTCGTCGACGCATCGAGCTTTCTCTACCGGGCCTTTCATGCCCTGCCCGATCTGCGCGCCCCCGACAACCTTCCCACTGGTGCCATCTACGGAGTCGCCAACATGCTGCGGCGCCTGCAGCGGGAATATCCCGAGGGCGAAATCATCGTAATTTTCGATGCCCCAGGGCCGACCTTTCGCGACGACATCTACGCCGACTACAAGGCACAGCGGCCGGCAATGCCAACCGAGTTGCAGGCGCAAGTCCCGCTGCTGCTGGAATGGATCGAGGCCCTGGGCCT
>DDOU01000161.1:0-677 GCA_002341825.1 Candidatus Igneacidithiobacillus taiwanensis
CGCTTGCACCAGGGCATCGCCGAGGAGGTGCATGTCGAGAAAATCGTGCACATGCGCTTCGCCGTCGACTTCGGCAAATGCTTGACGTAGTTCGCGCAGGCTGTCCGGGCCCAAGGAGCTGCACAAAAGCAAACCCTCGGGCTGCAGGACTCGGCGCATTTCCCGCAGGGCGGGTAGCGGATCGGGCAGCCACTGCAGCAATAAATTACTGAAGATCATCTGCAACATGGCGCCGCGCACAGGCAGGGCCTCGGCATCGCCTTGCAGAAACCACTGGCGCTGACGCCAGGATTTGCGCCGTCGCGCCTCCTGCAGCATCGGCAGGGCGAGATCGAGGGCAATGACCCGAGCGCGCGGGAAATAGCGGTTGAGCCGACGACTCTGCAGCCCGGTGCCAGCCCCTAGGTCGAGCAGGTACTGCGGGTCGATCTTCAGCAGCGGTAAGCGCGCCAACATTTCCTGACCGACTTGGTCTTGCAGGGTGGCCAGGGCCTCGTAGTTGGCCGCTGCTCGGGAAAAATGGCGCTGCACCAAGCGTTTTTGCAGATTCATTGCCAGAAGACCTCGCGCAGGGCAGCGGCACAAGCGGCAGGCTGAGAGAGAAAGGGAGCGTGGCCGGTGGGAAGGCGCCGTAGCACGCTACCGGGCAAGGCGCCATGGAGATACCCACTGGCCGC
>DDOU01000161.1:790-3360 GCA_002341825.1 Candidatus Igneacidithiobacillus taiwanensis
GGATCGGGCAAGGGCCAGTCCTCCACTCGCGGCAGTTGCCGGCGTGCCTCGGCATCCCCCAAGACCTGCAGGGCGAGAAAACGCCGCCGCACCGCCGCGGCGTCGGTCGCCAACTCGCGGGCAAAGGCTTGCAGTTGCGCGGTCGGGATACCCGCCGACCAATCCCGACGCTGGGCAAAGCAGGGGCTGCTGGCCACCAGTGTCAGACCGGCAATGGGCGGCTGCGGACGCAGAGCCAGAGCGAGGGCCAGCAGACCGCCCAAGGACCATCCCAGGAGTATTGGCGGCGCCGCTAGTTTTGCCAAAAAGTCGTGCAGAGCAGATAGCTCCATCTCCCAATCCCAGCCCGGGCAGGGGCGCTTGCCGTGCCCCGGCAGATCCCAAAAGTCGACAAGAAAATCCTCCTCCAGGGCGGGCAACCAAGGGGTAAAGACTTGCCGATCCATGCCCCAGCCGTGGAGCAAGACCAGGGGCGGTTTGGCGCGAGCTAAGCGCACGGGCGCTCCAGGGCATGCACAAGCCGATCGATGTCTTCGGCGCTATGGGCGGCGCTGAGACTGATGCGCAGGCGCGCCTGTCCTTTGGGCACCGTTGGCGGCCGTACCGCTGGGCAGTATATACCGGCGCGGCGCAGGCTCGCAGCCGCCGCCAGAGCCGCTTCATTGCTCCCCAACAGCAACCCCTGAATGGGCGTGCTACTGGGCAGGTAGGAACGCCCGGCGAGCCCAGCCTGCAGTCGCTGCACCAGCAACTGCAGGTGTTGACGCCGATCTTTCCCCCGGCGCAGCAAAGGCAAAGCGGCCAAGGTCGCGGCCGCCAGCGCCGCTGGCAGGGCGGTATGGAAGAGATAGCTGCGCGCCGCCTGCTGCAGGTAGCAGATGAGGGTAGTAGAACCGGCAACGAAGGCGCCGTAGGTGCCAAAGGCCTTACCGAGGGTGCCGATGCGCAGGGTCAAGCCGTTGGCGGCGCACTGCCAATGTTCGCAGCTACCCCGCCCCTCCTCGCCCAAGACACCAAAGGCATGCGCTTCGTCGAGAAGCAAACCGGCGTCGTAGCGCTGCGCCAGTTCGAGTAGATCCGGCAGGGGAGCGAGATCCCCATCCATGCTGAACACTCCCTCAGTGACGATCCAGGCTCGTCCCGAACGGGGACGGCGCAGTAGATTTTCGAGATGGGCGAGATCGTTGTGGCGGAAGCGCTGCAGCCGTGCGCCGCTGAGCCGCGCGCCATCGATGAGGGAGGCGTGGGCGAGACGATCGAGGAAGATTTGGTCCTGGGCGGCGACGAGGGCGCCGAGAACCCCTAGATTGGCGAGGTAGCCGGAGCCGAAAAGGAGCACGGCTTCCACCCCCAGCCAAGCGGCCAGGGCGGCGGCGAGCTCGGCGTGTTGCGGGCGTTCGCCACCGAGGAGCGGGGCTGCGCCAGCGCCCAGTTCTGGTGCCGCGAAGCTGTCCTGTGCCGCCCGCCGCAGGGCCGGATGTCGCGCCAGGCCTAAATAGTCATTGCTGGCAAAGGATAGGAGCAGGTTCCCCGAGGCATCGCGGTAGAGGGGACGCAAACCCGGCTCGGCCTGCAAGACTTCTGTCTGCCGCAACAAGCCGGCCTCGCTGCGCTCTGCCAGGGCCTGCGCCCATTCGTCTTCTCTTGTGGCTTGCATCGGCACGGTATAGGGGAGGGACTCTGCCTTGTCAACGGCGCCGCAAGCGACAACAATGACGACCAATGAGGGCAGAGGAAAGGCTGCGTGTGGGGTTGGAGACTTGGGGAGCGGCGTGCGCACGATGGGGTCAGCAGAAGCTGCTGCCTTGGTTGCTACCGGAGTCCTGCCGAATTTGCGCGGCACCGGGGGCGGCACTCTGCGCGGATTGCCTGCGGGAGTTGCCGCGCCTTCCTGCCGATCGTTGCAGCTGGTGTGCCCTACCGGTGAACGACGCCGGTGACTGTCCCGTATGTAGCGTCGAGGCCCCCAGCTACGACTATACCTTCTGCCCCTTTGTCTACACTTCGCCCTTGGCAGAGGCTATCCGTACCTGGAAATTTCATGACGGACTCGACTGGACCCGCCCCTTGGCCAAGGCCTGGATCGACGCATGGGAAACACCGCCGCCGCGCCCGGAGGCCCTGCTGCCGATTCCCGCGCACCCCGCCCGTTTGCGCGAACGCGGCTACAACCAAGCGGCACTCCTCGCCCACCACTGGGGGCGGAGCTATGGGGTGCCGGTGCGCGATGTATTGCGTCGGGTGCGCAATACCCCGCATCAAGTGGGCGGTAGCCGTGATCAGCGGCGGATCAACCTGCAGTCGGCCTTTGCCGTGCGCGGTCGCCTGCCCGCCCACGTCGCTCTTGTCGACGATGTGATGACCACTGGCAGTACTGCCGAAACCCTCGCCCAATTGCTACGCCAGCACGGGGTAGCACGGGTGGATTTATGGATTTTGGCGCGCGCCCTATGAATCCACATGCTTGGCTGGAGATCGTACTCTATGAACCCGAGATTCCCCCGAATACGGGCAATGTCATTCGCCTCTGTGCCAACACCGGGGCCGGCCTGCACCTTGTCGAGCCCTTG
>DDOU01000124.1:0-4899 GCA_002341825.1 Candidatus Igneacidithiobacillus taiwanensis
GAGTTTGTTTTCCAAGGGACTGGTCATTTGCGCACCTCCTCGATAAGTTGCTCGATTTCCGCGACGGCAGCCGCACCGCGCTTGCCCATCTGATAGACGCTCTTGCCTTCGATAGCAGCACTACGATAAACGGCTCGCCGACCGATATGGATCGGCAAAACCGGCAAACCCAGGGTACCCACCGCTTGCTCTGCCGCTCGCGACAAGGCGCTGCGATCTTCGCTTTGATTGATCAGCAGGGCAGCGCGCAGACTCGATCGCCGCTCCTGCAGCTGCAACAAGGCTTCGACGCTGCGCTGGCTAGCCCAGAGATCGAGGGGCGAAGGCAGCACCGGCAGCAACACCACATCTGCAAGCGCCAAGGCCTGTTGCGTCTGTGGCGCATCGAGGGCAGGCGGACAGTCAATCACCAAATAGCGCAGAGAGGCAGGTAGAGTTGCCGACAGCTGCTCGCTACCGGCAACGGCAATGCCGGTGCCCCCCTCCTCGCTCCACGCCCCCCAACGCGCGAGGCTTCCCTGGGGATCGGCATCGAGCAGTAGGGTGTTGCCCCGCCTGGCAAGCCCAAAGGCAAGATTCCAGGCCAACGTGGTCTTGCCACAGCCGCCTTTGGCATTGAAAAAGGCAAGGCGCAAGGTAGCCACGCGTCAATCCTTGCCATCGTAGGCAGCCTGCGCCGCATGGGCATACTGCGCTAGTTTGGGGTCGACGGTGTCGCCATCGAACTGCATCGTAATGACAACGTAATCGCGGGCAAAATTGAGATTCGGATAATACCCAGATGATTCCGACAATGCCGTCAAACGATCGAGAAAGGCGCGCGTCGCTTCGTAATCGGCAAAGACAAAGCGCCGACTCCAGCCCAGCGGTTTAGTGCGTTCCTCCCATCCCGAGGGGCAGGTGAGCGAGGTCTCAGATTCCATGCCCGTTTCCTCGCAAGCCCGCAAGAACGTGACCCAAGTGGGCAAGGTGCCCCTGCTCATCCTCGAGCAGGCGGGCGAACAACGCCGCCGATGCCTCATCGCGCAAGCGACGGGCAAAAGCCGCCGCCTCGGCGTACAGCTCTACCGCCGCGACTTCGATCTCCTGATCCTGCTCCAGCATCTCCCGCAGATCGCGACCCGGACGAGAGGGACGCAGGGAGCCGGCACTGGGAGCGATACCCAGGCGCAAGAGCTGATCACTCAGCAAACCAGCGTGCTCCAACTCTTCCCGCGCCTCGTGGGCAAACTGGTCCGCCCAATCCTGCATGCCCCATAGCGCACAGAGCCGCGACTGCACCAAATATTGCTGTACCGCCATGAACTCGTGATTCAAGGCACGGCCGAGAAAGCCGATGACACGCGGATGCACAGGCAAGAGATACTCCTACCTTAGCTTTGCACCGCACTGACTTCGGCGTCGCGACCACCACCGTCCGCCGAAGGGCTGGTAGGCAGGATCTTTTCTACTTCTGCATGCACCCGGGCGATGATGTGCGCTGCCACCAGGCCATCGCCCACCCGCTCGCACGCATCGGCGCCGGCACGGACGGCAGCATTCACTGCACCCGTCTCGCCGCGAACCAATACGGTCACGTAGCCGCCACCCACAAACTGCCGCCCAACCAAGCGTACTTCCGCCGCCTTGGTCATGGCATCCGCCGCCTCGATGGCGGGCACCAATCCGCGGGTCTCGATCATTCCGAGGGCAATACCCGTCACTGCTGCCATAGCATTACTCCTTGACAAAGCTCGCAAGGGCGACGCGGCACAGAGAATTCTCTTACCGCGTCCCAGTCATCCAACTACCTTAGGCAGTGGGCGCCTTTGGCAAAATGTGTTCGACTTCGGAGTGGACACGGGCAATGATGTGCGCCGCGACCAAACCATCACCCACCCGCTCGCAAGCGTCGGCGCCGGCACGAACGGCAGCATTCACCGCGCCCGTTTCGCCACGGACCAGAACGGTCACATAGCCACCACCCACGAACTGACGGCCGATCAACCGAACTTCGGCAGCCTTGGTCATCGCATCGGCGGCTTCAATCGCCGGCACCAGACCACGCGTTTCAATCATTCCCAGCGCAATACCCGTTACCTCTGCCATTATCTATCTCCTCGACAAAAAATCTTTGGGAACCTGACCAGTCTGGCCTACCGACTTACGCCGTCGGAGCCTTGGGCAAGATATGCTCCACTTCCGAATGCACACGCGCAATGATGTGTGCGGCCACCAAGCCATCACCCACCCGCTCACAAGCGTCAGCGCCGGCACGAACGGCAGCATTCACCGCACCGGTCTCACCACGGACCAACACGGTCACATAACCACCGCCAACAAACTGACGACCAATCAGGCGCACCTCGGCGGCCTTGGTCATCGCATCGGCGGCTTCGATCGCCGGCACCAGACCACGCGTTTCGATCATTCCCAGCGCAATACCCGTTACATCTGCCATTGTCACTCCTCCTAACCAGAGAAAAACCCGAACCCGTCAGGGTTCCCAAAAATCGATGATACCGCCAATGGTGAGGTCGGTAAGGACCTCAAAATCACCTTGAGCATAGCGTGCCGCCGATCCTGCAATGGTAAACACCCACTTACCCGGCGGCACACCCACCGGATCGGTGGCGACGTGGATCTTGCCCGCCTGATCCACGAGCACACGCAGCGAACTCTGCTTGAGCCCGGGGATACGCCGGGTAGTCACCAGATCCGACTGCACACGCATGATTTCCATCAGGGCGTCCAGTTATCGATGATGCCGATGATGGTGAGGTCGGAGGGATAATCCTTGCTACCCGCCGCCTCGCGTGCTGCCGACGAACCCACACAAATGACCCAATCACCCGGAATACAGCCAACGGAGTCGACGGCAACGGAGCGCGGCCCACCCTCCTTTTCCTGAACAACCAGCAAAGGCCGGTGCCCCATCTCAGCGATGCGGTTGGTCGATACCAACGTCTTTTCCACCCGCATGATTTTCATTGAAGCTCAACCTCCTCCAACGGACTACCGACGGGCTGCTCCTGCACACTGCCATGCAAATACAGCCATCCGTCCCGATCCAGATCGGCGTAGCGATGCCGAATGGCCGCCGCCACCCTTCGCAATTTTTGCACCGTCCTTTCCCGGTTTCCTGGTACCCGTCCATCGTAGCGATAATGTATAGCCATCGGGATCGGTAGCGAACGCTCGAGGTTGAGATGGCGGAAGATCTTGATACCGACATCCAAATCGGCAGCACCCTCCTCTACGGTATCCAGACGCGCATAATAGGCCAGATTACGCACCTGCAACTCTGAGAAGCCATCACCAACGCTGATGAATCGCTCACCATGACCACGATCGGCATGCCAGCCACCCTCTTGCGTACCGACATATTCGATCTGACTGAAATTGTTGATCAGCAGCGTGGCAATCAGGCGCCGCATACCATCATGGGGCATGCCCTCGCCCTGCCCCCAGCCACTGGTTTCTGCGGCGAGGCGGATGGACTCGTAGACGGCAAGCCGGGCGCGGTCGGCATCCAATCCGTAGGTTTGCTGGTAGAGCTTGGCGTTATCGACGTAGCGATAAGCGCTCAGCTCACCCTTGGCATCGGGGGTATGGATACGGATGGCATCGGTATCCGTATCCAGCCCAATGAGCAAGATGTCTGTGCTCGCTCCGCAGCAAAACTCGTTCTCGATCGCGGCGCGAAAATCGCGTAGACGCTGCAGGGCAGCCTCCAAGGCGTGGCTTTCGTTACTGCCGTGGGCAGCACAGCCCTGATGCGAGGGATCGAGAGAGCTACCATGATATACCGCAATTTTAAGGTAACGGGTCGGACGATCGGCAGTAGTCGGGAAACCCTCACGAAAACGTCGTAACTCCGTAGCCTGCCAGTCTTCGACATCCTTCTCGACATCGAAAAGGGTACCGGCAAAGGCGCTGCGACGCAGAAGACGACCCGCGGGCAAGCGCAACACGTAGGGGAGAAAGCCCTTCAAACGTCCATCCGCACAGACCGAAATATTACAGGCATGAAAGCCACACTCGACCAGCAGGGCGTCGATATTTTCCCCTGCCTGCAGTTCGGCGCGGATGCGTTCGGAGAACTTTTCCACACCCAGCCGCAGCGCCGCAAAGGTCGCGGCGGCGTAAAGCCCTCGCATATCCGGACCGCGCACCCAGGCGTTTTCCAGCAGCGCCTCGGGCAAACGCATTCCCAGCTGCTCCTGCGCCCGTCGCTGCGTGTCGGCAACGAAGTCCACGCCCACGCCCCGCCCAGCAAGATCACGTAAAAACGGTACGATGGCGTCGAAGCGTCCGGTTATTTCCGTCTCGCAACGAGACAAACGATCGTTCTCCGCGAGATTGACGAGGGGGTGACGACAGCCCTGCTGCGGCAGAGTCGGACAGGCGGGATGCTGGGCAACGCTACCCGAGGCCGCCAACGGTGCACTCAGCCCTGTGTTCGTCGCAAAGCGCTGCGCCATGGGCATACCGCCTGCCACCGTGGTGGGACGCAAATGACGCATCTTCTTCCGCGTATCCATGACGAATCAGCCTCGCGCACCGCCGGAATAGGTCACGGCTGCTCCCCGCTGTCCGGCGCCGCCACTGCTACCAGTAACCTTGGAATCACCAATTGGAGCCGCCAAGGGCTGCTCTTTGTTGATCACCGCACTCATGACACAACTACGCACTGTCCCTCGCTGGGTCGGATTCCGACTTTGTGCCCAGGCACCCTCGGTACCCGTAACCCGTTCATTGCGGCTCCAATCGTCGCCAGTAATCTGCCAGGAACCCCGCTCTGGAGCTGCAACCTGGGGGGCCGCCGCGACCGGGGCGGCGACCATGGGCTCCGCACCCCGACTGCGAAACTCCGGGGTACCGGTAATCAGGCCTCGGGCCAGATTCACGGGGCCAGTG
>DDOU01000124.1:5018-8670 GCA_002341825.1 Candidatus Igneacidithiobacillus taiwanensis
CGCTGGCTGGTCCCAGCTGCTTCCATGGCCAAAACCTTCTGCTTGTAGGAACAGCCGTCGCAACTGCACGAGGCTCTCTCGGCGGGCTGCGCCTGGACCGGCAAGGAGTCCACCACTTCCTCGCCAACGAAAGGTGTGCCGGTTACGGGAAGATCTTCCCCCGCCTCATTACCGGTCACATTGTCCGCCGGGTGCATGGCAGGTCCCGTGACCAATTGCCCCCGGTCGGTACGACTCACGATGACTTTGGCCGCTTCTGGCTGCGGGGTGCTTGCGCAGTGGGCATATTGCTGCTGCCCATGATACTCCGTTCCGGTGACGGGCCAGCACCCTCCACGCTCGTCACCGGACATTTTTGGGAGGCGATCCATCCCCGTACCCGTAATGGTCGATCCGCGCAGGCTGGTCATTTCCTGCACTTTGTCTACCCCACCGCCACAGAGGGTGGGGCTGCTGTAGCCCGTTCCAGTTACGCGCAGACAGGAGCCGGGCTCGTTTCCGGTCACTTTTTCGGACCGATCAACGAGGTTGCCCGTCACCCGCTGGCCACGATCCGTACTGACCACGCCAACCTTGGCAGGCGCTGGCTCCGGTTTGCTGTTGCAGATACTCTGGTAGCTTTCCAAGCTCAGGTACTCCGTACCCGTCAGCTGCCGGCATTCGCCGGCCTCAAGACCGGTAATCCGCTGCGTGGGATCGACGGCGGTACCCGACACGCTCCGTCCGGCGAAGGTGTGCGTTTCTGCCACTTTGCTGGGCGCACCGTTGATGGTCATCTTAGCGACCCCAGCGTCCCAATACTGCGAACCCGTGATGCTGCGATTGACCCCTGCCTCGTAGCCGGTAACCCGACTGGCGCGCGACTCGTCACTGCCGGTTACCGGCAGAGCCTGGCGCTGGGTCCTCCCCGTCACCACTTTGGGCGCGCGCGCTTCGAGAGCCGTATTACAGAAACTCTGGAAGCCATCACTACTGAGATACTCCGTACCAGTCACGCTGGCACATGAACCCGCCTCATCACCCGTAACCGCCGGAGCCCGCCCCACTTGCGTGCCCGAAACCACCTGCCGCCCGGAAGTTCGGGTGATGGCCACTTTGGGGGCTGCCGCCTCGGGCCGAGTGCTGCAGAAACGGTCAAACTGTTCGGCACCGACGTACTCCGTGCCGGTGATCACCCGACAACTGCCGGCCTCATTACCGGTAACAGCGGGATTCCGCTCCACCTGGGTACCCGTCACAACGGAACCTGCCAGGGTAGTGCCCTCTTCTACCTTACGAAACTTGCGCGAGCGCCGTTTACCGGGAGCATCACCATTGGCCTTCTGAAAACCCCTGCCATGCTGGGACATCTCTTCCCGACGCAGCTTGGCAAACTCGCGCGTGCTACCGCTTTCCAGGTAACGCAGACGGGCAGCCGCGGAGGTCAAACCGCGGACCACCGTCAAGGCTGCCTTACCCCGTTGGGCAAGGGTCTGACGCCGCGCGCGACAGAGCTGCCGCACCGAGCGCTCACGCCAACCGAACTCGCTGGGCCGAGTTTCTACCAACTCGCAAACGGAATCGATGAATTCCTCTTCGACTCCTGGCACCAGAGCCGGCGCCTGGCCAGCTGCAAAGTCCGCCGCCTCTGTAGTCACCGGTGCAACGCTTGGCCGTTGACCGCGACGGCGTGGCCGCCGCTGCTCTGGATCCGACCAGCACTGTGCCCCGGAGCAGCGCATGGCGCGATGCGCCAATGCAGCTTCCCGGCCCGAGCTTTTCACGCGCATGTTTTCTGGATGGACGGACGACGCACTGACCGGCGCCACCTCGCCGCTGCTTCCAGACTTTGGCGCGGAAGGCGCAGCGACTGGCTTGGCCGCGCCGCCGCCCTGCTTACGCATTGCCTGCTGGCGCCGCTTCTCCTGCGCCAAAGCCCGGCCCCGTAATGAACCGGATGCTGAAATATCCGACATACGTCCCCCTTACTGGTGCCCAGCAACGCCGGGCACCGATGATCGATTCGTTCGTATCAGGAACCGCGATAAACCACGAAGGCCAGACCCTGGCTCTGCGTGTAATTATCGTAACCAATCAGACGAACCAAGTGCTTGGGATACTCGCGGCGACAGGCCTCGAGCTCGGCAAGAACCGTGTCCACATTCCGTTCACCGAACATGGGCAGCTTCCACATGTACCAGTAGTGGTTGAAGGAACGCTCGGGTTCGACATGTTCCACCGCAGGGTTCCAACCCTGGGCAATGATGTATTGCACCTGGGCACGGATCTGCTCTGCCGACATGGGGGGGAGGTACGAGAAGGTCTCGTAACGCCGCGTCTGCTTATAATCTTGAACTTCAGCCATATTAAACTCCTTCCTGAAGCGAATGCGTTAGCCGGAAAATCAACGATTCTGCACGTCGAGCTTGTCGACGGTGTCGAACTCGAACTTGATTTCCTTCCAGGTCTCCAGAGCGATCTTCAGCTCGGGCGAGTGACGAGCGGCGTTGGTCAGCACTTCCTTACCCTCGCGCTCCAACTCGACGCCGCGATTGCGCGCCTCCACACAGGCCTCGAGGGCCACACGATTCGCCGCCGCGCCAGCCGCATTGCCCCAGGGGTGCCCGAGGGTACCACCACCAAACTGCAGGACGGAGTCGTCACCAAAAATGGTAACCAGGGAGGGCATGTGCCAAACGTGGATACCACCGGAGGCCACCGCGAAGGCGCCGGGCATGGAGCCCCAATCTTGATCGAAGAAGATACCGCGGCTGCGGTCTTCCGGAACATAGGACTCGCGCAACAGATCGATCCAGCCCAGGGTAGAGGCTCGATCGCCTTCCAGCTTACCGACTACCGTACCGGTGTGCAGATGGTCACCACCAGAGAGGCGCAGGGCCTTGGTGAGCACGCGGAAGTGGATACCATGGTGGGGATTACGGTCGATTACTGCATGCATGGCACGATGGATGTGCAGCAGCACGCCGTTCTTGCGACACCAACGGGCAAGACCCGTGTTGGCGCAGAAGCCGCCGGTCAGGAAGTCATGCATGATGATCGGCATGTCGAGCTCCTTGGCGAACTCGGCACGCTCGTACATTTCTTCGGGCGAGGGGGCGGTAACATTCAGGTAATGGCCCTTGCGCTCACCCGTCTGCGCTTCGGCGTTGTGGATCGCGTCGGCCACGAAGAGGAAACGATCGCGCCAGCGCATGAAGGGCTGGGAGTTGACGTTTTCGTCGTCCTTGGTGAAGTCGAGACCGCCACGCAGGGCTTCATACACGGCGCGGCCGTAGTTCTTGGCCGACAGACCCAGCTTGGGTTTGATGGTGCAGCCGAGCATGGGGCGACCATACTTGTCGAGCTTGTCGCGCTCAACCTGGATGCCGTGGGCGGGACCGTTACAGGTCATCACGTAGGCCAGGGGGAAGCGCACGTCTTCCAAACGCAAGGAGCGTACCGCCTTGAAGCCAAAGACGTTACCCACCAAAGAGGTGAAGACGTTGACGACGGAACCTTCTTCGAAGAGATCGATGGGGTATGCAATGAACGCGTAGAACGCGGTATCGTCGCCGGGCACGTCTTCGATCCGGTAGGCGCGACCTTTGTAGTAGTCCATGTCGGTCAACAGATCGGTCCACACCGTAGTCCAGGTACCGGTAGAGGATTCTGC
>DDOU01000124.1:8686-14007 GCA_002341825.1 Candidatus Igneacidithiobacillus taiwanensis
GCAGCCGCCTCTTCCCGATCCACCCCTGGCTGCGGGACGATCTTGAAGCACGCCAACAAATCCGAGTCCAACGGCACGTAGTCAGGAGCCCAGTACGTCTGGCGATACTCCTTCACGCCGGCTTCATATNNTTTACCAGCCATAGATCCCTCCTAAGAGAATGTTCCAATTCAAACCAACCTGCAGATAGCTTTCCGATGGCGAATGTACAGAGGCCATACCATTAGGTAAAGTAAAAGTTATTTAACATTACCGTTTAGGGGAACAAAACCTTGTCCGTTCGTCAGGTCACTTTACATCAATTACGTATCTTCACGGTACTGGCCCGGCATCTTAGCATGAGCAAAGCGGCCACGGAATTGTATCAAACGCCACCAGCATTATCTTTACAAATCAAGCGGTTGTCTGAAAATCTCGGGATTACTCTGTACGAACAGATCGGCAAAAAACTCTTTCTTACCGCCGCTGGGGAGCTGGTTGCCCAGGCTGGACTGGAGGTGCAAGAGCGGCTGGAAAGGCTGATGGAAGAGCTCGCGGCACAGCAAAATCTGGAGCAGGGCCAACTCCGTCTGTGCATCACCTCGACTGCCGAGTATTTCGCGCCCCGACTGCTCGGCGCCTTCTGTGGCCTGCACCCTGGGGTCGAAGCGAATCTCGAGATCGTCAACCGCGGTACTCTACTGCAGCGCCTGCAACACAATGAAGATGATCTCTACATCATGGGACAGGTGCCCGACGACATCGATGGCGTAGCGCATCCCTTTCTCGACAACCCGATTGTCGTGGTGGCCGCTGCCTCCCACCCGCTCGCCGAGCAAAAGGACATTCCGCTGCAACGATTGGCGCTAGAACCTTTCATCCTCCGCGAAGCCGGTTCCGGCACGCGGCTCACTGCGGAAAACTTTCTTGCCGAGCGCGGCATTCAATTGCATGCGCGGATGACCCTGAGCAGCAATGAGGCGGTCAAGCAGCTGGTCGCCGGTGGCCTGGGCCTGGGCATTCTCCCCCGCCACACCCTGGCCGCGGAGGCAGCGGCCGGGGATTTGTGCATTCTCGACGTCGAGGGCTTCCCGATCCTACGCAAGTGGCATGCGGTGCATCGACGCGGCAAACACCTTTCGGCAATCGGCCAGCGTTTCCTCGAGTTTTTGCTGGAGAGCTAGCCCTCGGCGCAAACTGGGCGAATCCTCAGACTTTGTTGCCTTCCACCTCGACCTTGATGGCAATGGCATTGGACAGCCCCTCGGGGAGATAGGCGTCCATACTAAAATCCGAGCGGTGGATGGTGGTCGTCGCCACAAAGCCGGAGAGATAGCCACCCCAGGGTTTGGGCAAATAGGGTACATTGCCGGCACCCAACTCGCGAACCTGAAAGACCACAGGCTTGGTAACGCCATGCAGGGTGAGATTGCCGTACAGATCCCCGCTCTTCTTGCCCGTGGGCACATACTTGCTGCTGACAAAGGTGATGTCGGGATACTTCTTGACGTCAAAGAACTCCTTGCTGCGTAAATGCTGATCGCGCAAGGCAAGATCGGTGTTGATGCTGGCAGCGGGAATGGTGATGTTCACCCGATCCTTGGCGGGATCTTGGGCATTGAAGGTATAGGTGCCGGAGATTTGGTCGAAGCGGCCGGTGAATTCCGTAATTCCAACGTGACCAATGGTAAAGAACACATTGGTGTGCTGGGGATCGATGCGGTAGCTGCCGTCGGGATTGCCGTCGAGGAAGGCGTAGTGCTTGGCTGGCGAGGCAAAGGCGGTTCCTGCCATCAGGACGGCGGCGGCGACCAGGGCGGTAGTGAAGCGTTTTGTGAACATGGAATTTCTCCTTTTTTACCCAAATAGTTTTTTGGCGATTTCCGCCACGTGCCGTCCTTGGAAACGGGCAATGGCAAGCTCGTTGGCCGAAGGCATGCGGCTGCCGTCGCCCTTGGCCAGGGTGCTGGCGCCATAGGGCGTGCCACCGCTGATCTCGTCCATATTGAGGAGCTCGCGGCAACTGTAGGGCACGCCGACAACGATCATCCCTTGATGCAGCAAAAAGGTGTGGAAAGAGGTGATGGTCGTCTCTTGCCCACCATGCTGGGATGCAGTACTCACAAAGACGCCGCCGAGCTTGCCAACGAGAGCACCTTGCTGCCAGAGATTACCCGTGCGGTCGAGAAAATTGCGCATCTGCCCGCTCATGTTGCCAAAGCGCGTGGGCGTGCCGAAAAGGATAGCGTCGTAGTTGGCCAAATCGTCGGGATGGGCCTCGGCTGCCGCCTGTGTCGTTTTGGCGTGCAGGCTGGCAAGGGTCTCCGCCGGTATGGTCTCCGGGATACGCTTGATATCCACCTGGGTACCGGCCACCGAGCGAGCACCCTCCGCTTCCGCCTCTGCCATCGCTTCTACATGTCCCCACAAGCTGTGATACAAGACCAGAACTTTACTCATGGTATACCCTCCTTGCTGGACTCCCCCTGGCGTCTGGGTTTCAATAGAGCACTCGCGATTCTCTTTGTAAAGTAGGTACTACAAAGTAACCAATATGCGCCAATCTCGACAAGAACAGGCTTGCCCCATGGACCAATTGCTGCGGTTGCTGATGGGGCCGTGGACCACCTACATCCTCTGGGTGCTGGAAAACCAGGGCACACTGCGCTTCGGCGCCCTCAAGAAGGCCATCCCCGGTATCTCTTCGCGCATGCTCACGGAACGCCTGCGCGTATTGGAAAATGCGCAGATCATTTTTCGGGACTATCATCCGACTGTTCCGCCCGAGGTCTATTATGGCCTGACCGATCGTGGCCGCGAACTCGGCACCGTGCTCGCCGGCTTGAACACGCTGGCGCAGCGCTGGTTTACGAATCCACCAAAGTAGTAGAGCCCTGAGGATGTCAGACGTATGGCTATAGATGATCCATTTACGTGGCTTGCGGTGGGGCATCACAGTAAAACCGTGGGTGATTCGCCAGGGAGATCCCGGTTATTCCAATGAGTTTGGCGCGGACCAGAGTCAAGCTTTAGGTCTGGAACGGCCAGATGAACAGTGTCCGTCCACGGGCGGGGCGCCTAGCAACTATGCGCCCCCCTTTGTGAGTTGATCAGGCCGCTACCAAGTTCAGTACTTTTTGACCGGACAGGTCTTGATACCGAACAGGGAATACGCCGGGCAAATACCAACGATCCCAGTAATCAGAGGTAGCAGTCCAATCCAACCCCAGCTTGTTTTTGGCCCAACAAAGACCAAAGCAATCAGGATGATTCCCACGACCACCCGTACGCCGCGATCCAAAGCACCTTCATTCATCGTCATGCTACACACCTCCTCTTGGTCGGAAGGCAAAAGCGTCTCCCCACTCCCCAGACACAGTATACGCTGCGCGAGCCAAGCACACATCTCGCGCGCCCGCCTACCAAGGCGTGCAAGACTGTTCCTATTTTCCCACATGCAAGGAGGGACGGTCTTTTTTGGGCAGGTTGTAGTACACCACGGTACCCGCACCGTTCAGGGCGAGCAGTGCCAAGCAGCCAGGTAGAGGAATGAGCAGCGCGATCACCAAGAAAATCCGCAGCAGTCGACGCAGACGATCAAGCATGCGCAGCACCCAAGCAAGACGTCACTGTAGACCTTTCGCTACGGTTACTTTCCATCGTCCGTCCTGCCTGCCTCCGAATTTCAGTGTGTTACGCCATGGCACAGAAAATGCTCGCATCCTCGCATTTACTTTGAGGGTATCGAATGTCAATCGCAAGCAAAACGTCTCCCCGCAGTTTCGTTGCACCCCAGAAAGGCTGGGGTACCGTTCTACGCAGCGCACTCCTGGTTTCTCTTTGCACGGTGAGCCTCGCGGGCTGCGCCAATATGAGCCCCACCCAGCAGTCTGCCCTGAGCGGCGGGGCTATTGGGGCGGCAGGCGGCGCAGTCATCGGCACCATTGTTGGTGGCAGCCCGGCTTTAGGGGCAGCCATTGGTGGTGCTACCGGCGCAGCAGCCGGGGCTTTGTTGAGGAATGGGCGATGAGCGCGGCCTTTCAAGAGGGTTTCGATCTCATCGAACGGGTGCCGCAATTCTTACCCGACGTTGAGGGTTCGGTGATTACCGAAATGAGTCGCCTTGGTGCCAGCTTGGTCTATGTGTATGTGCCGCCGCGCGACGTTACCGGCGGACGTGCGACAACGGAGAACGACTCGCACACCTTGTTCTGGGATTTTCCCGGACTTTCGCAAACCTTTCTGCGCTCTTCCTTCACCTTGGCGATGTTTCTGCCGGTACGCTGGCTGCTCCGCGAAGATACCTTTGGGGTTTGGATGCACACCACAATCCCCAGGATTCCCAGCGAGCTGACGGGATATCCGGCAGCGGAGGCCATCCTCGAGCGCTTGGCCAAGAATGTGCAAGTTGCGTTTGACCGCGTCTGTGGGCTCTAGGCGGGGATCCTGTTGCCGTTTACCTACAGGCAAGCGCAGTACGCAAAAACCGGCGGACTAACCCTCCGCAAGGGGAGCCAGATTACGTCCGAACCCGTTACTGCGCGCAATGCAAATGGGCTGTTCCGCCATGGCGAGCATTTCGCGGTCACCACGACTGTTGCCGTAGGCATAAGCAAGGCGCTCTATGCCCAAGTCTTCGCGCAAGCGACGGGCCTTTTCCGGCCCCCAGCAATTTTCTCCGGCGAGTCGCCCGGTAATACGGCCTTGCGCGTCGGTCTCGATGCGGGTTGCGAGCACGGCAGCGAAACCCTCCTGTAGCGCCCAAGGTCGGGCGTATAGCTCCAAGGTGGCAGTCACCAACACCAAGGAATGGCCGCGGGCGCGATGCTCACGCAGACGCGCGAGAACCGCCGGACGCAAGAGCTGCGGCAGACCATGGCGGGCAAAGTGCTCAGCTGCCGGTGCAATTTCCTCCGGCAGCCTGCCGGCAAGGGCCAAACGCAGTGCCGTCTCCTTGGCTTGCACATTGCTGCGCCAGCCCATTCCGTAACCCACCAGCACCGGCGCAGTGCGCAGTAGCAGGCCAAGGGCAGGCAGATTTCCTTGCTGTGCCCAGAGAAAATAGAGCAATGTTTCCCTACGGGTCAGGGTTCCATCCAAATCAAAGGCGACCCATTGTTTCATTCGCCAACGACCTCCGTCGCTACCGCCGTGCGCCAACCATGCAGCTCCGTGTGCAAACGGTGCAGGGCCTCGAGGGCGGTTTCGGCAGGCGTTACCGTACCCAGCATACGTCGCCACAACTTGGCACCGGGATGACCATAATAAAGGCCATGCAGATGGCGGGTGAGGCGCGGCGCTGGCAGGGCATCGCCCCACTCGGCAGCGTAGGCAAGTAAACC
>DDOU01000124.1:14033-17175 GCA_002341825.1 Candidatus Igneacidithiobacillus taiwanensis
CTCCAACTCTGCGAGCAGCTGCGGAGAATGATAGGCGGCCCGGCCAATCATGACGCCGTCAACGTCCTCCCAAACCGCCAAAACGTCGGCAACGCTGCGTAACCCACCGTTCAGCTCGATACGTAGCTGCGGAAAATCACCTTTGAGGCGTCGTACCCAATCCCAGCGCAGAGGTGGTATTTCGCGGTTTTCGGCGGGATTGAGGCCCTTGAGCCAAGCATTGCGGGCGTGGACTACGAAATGCCGACAGGCGCCCTCGCTCACCGTGGCCACAAAACGCGCAAGACCCTCGTAGTCCTCCTCCCGATCAAGCCCCAAACGATGCTTGACGCTAACCGGCAGTCCGCTACCCGCAAGGGCGTCGAGAAGCTCACGTACCAGAGCCGGCTCGCGCATCAAACAAGCTCCAAAGCGCCCCTTTTGTACCCGCGGCGAGGGGCAGCCAACATTGAGATTGAGACCAGAATAGCCATACTCTCGGGCGACGGCAGCGGCGCGCGCCATGGATTCTGGGTCATCGCCACCAAGCTGCAGGATGAGCGGCTGCTCGGAGCCACTGAAATCGAGGTAGCGGTGCGGGTCGCGCCCGCGGAGAATGGCCGGGGTAGTAATCATCTCCGTGTACAAGACGCAACTCGGACAAAGCAGGCGTAAAAAGGCACGGCAATGGCGGTCGGTCCAGTCGAGCATGGGTGCAACCGACAGGGTCTTTTCTTTCGCTACCGGTGTAATCGTTTGTTGGTCCATAGGAGGGCATCTCGCATCACCCCGCAACCCTAGCGCATTCTGCTTGCGGGTAATAGCGGGGCGGGCGTTTTTCCGCGCGCGGATCATTGACGACGGCGAGTTTTTCCGGATACTAGATGCAACTTTGTTGCATTATCCGCTTTGGAGAGGTCCATGATCCCTGCAATAGCACTCGATAAACCAAGTAGTTACGCACTTATGGTCGATGCTGCTGCCGACCTTGCGGCGATCTATGATCCGGACGTGCAGTTGGTGGTCTGGCAACGGCCGCTGAATGCAGAGCTGCGCAGTTACTGGCAGCGCGCGGCCGAAGCAGGCAACGTCGGCCGGCGCATCGTTGCTCGTGACGGTGCCCTGCCCGAAGATCTATTGCCGGACTTGCCGGGCGTAGAGACGGCCTGGAGCGAGCTGCGCTTTGTGGACTGGTTGTTCCGCGACCTGTGCGAGGTACGTACCCTGGGCGTACGTATCGAATGTAGCCAGGATCGGGTTTGCCCACGTTTTCATGTCGACCACGTGGCGTTGCGGCTGCTTTGTACCTGGAAAGGGCCGGGCAGCGAGTGGGTAGACGACGCGCAAGTAGACCGCCGCTTTCTCGGCGCTGGCAGCCGGGGTCTACCCGATGAGCAATCGGGTCTACTGCGGCCGGGTGCAAAGATTTGGCAAATTCCCGAACAGGCGATTGCGCTGTGTAAGGGCGATGCTTGGGCGGGTAACGAGAGGCGTGGCGTGGTACATCGTTCGCCCGCCGTGGCGCCCGCAGATGGCGCGCGGGTACTACTCGCTCTAGACCTACTCGAAGACTAAAAGGAAAAACCATGCGTTCGCTGCGCAAATTCACCTTAGCCCTCGGCACCCTTACCGCTGCCTGTGGAAATTGTATCCATGCCGCCACCCTCAGCCAGTCTATCCCGGAAGAAAATCACGTCCATTGGTGGAACGGCCTTTCCCTCGTCAACCACCTCGATATAGAGGGCGTTGCCAACCTCAGCGGCGGCCAAACCCGCGGCAGTACCGCCACCGGACTCTGGAAGGGCGCCCTGGCCCTGCATACGGACAAGGCAGGCTGGTGGTCAGGAGGGCTCTTTCTGGTCGAAGGGCTGGTGGCTAACAGCGGCAATCCCAATGCCTATGTGGGCGACCTGCAGGGGGTTTCCAACCTCACCACACCCTTTGCCCACATCTCTCGGCTCTATAAGGCCTATTATCGCCAAACCAGCGGCCCCCTCACCGTGCGCGTGGGCCTGATCAACCCCAACGACTATTTCAATACGACCGGTGTTGCCGCCGATCTCTTCAATGCCTCCTATGGCATCTACCCCATCATCAGCCTCAACCTACCCTACACCCCGACCTACCCTTACTCGAGCCTGGGGGTTATGGCGAGCTATCAACTGGACGATACGACTTTCCAGGTGGGGATCTTCAATGCCGATGGCTACACCCCCTTCCGTCGCCCTTGGCTGAGCGACGGCCAAATCTACTATGGCGAAATCGACCAAGCCCTGCACTGGGGACCAGGCACGGTAACCCTCAAGGCAGGAAGCTATTACAACCATGTAAGCAGTGATTACCTGCAAAACGCCAACGACCCCAATGCTGCAGCCATCGGTATCGCGCCCTCGCAGGGGGGGTTCTATGGCGCTGCCGAATATCGCTGGAAGGCTGCAGGAATGGACTGGGGCAGCTTTGTGCAAGGCGGCGGGGCTCCCAACGACGCCTCGGTATCGCCGGTCAATGCCTATGTGGCCGCTGGCCTGCGTCTGCGTAATTTTGTACCCAACTCGCCCAAGTCTACCCTCAGTCTAGGCTTCGATCGCGCGTGGCAGCGGCAAAGCGGCGCAGAAACTGCGATCGAAATCAACTTTCGCCAGCCGGTATTCAAGGATTTCTACGTACAGCCGGATCTGCAATATGTGGTCAATCCCGGAGCCAATGCCGTAGGTGCACAAGTCCCCAATGCCTTGGTAGGTATTCTGCGCATCGGCTGGCGCGGGAGCCTGACCGGCTGAAAGTGCGTATCCGAGAGCCGAGAGCTATCACCACATCCCGCAAAGACAAACCCGCCGCTGGCGCGATATACTGTACAAAGTTTTTTGGATCAGCACTCGCGCCATGCAAGCAAGGAAATTGCCACCGGAATCTGTGGCATCGTTCACTGACTGCCTTACCCTCTTGACCAAAACGGCGCCGTCATTGCGCCGCTCGGCAAAGATTGCGGAGGCGGAGTTTGGGCAGAGGGAGGCGTAGCCATGAAGAAATGGGTCTATCTCGCCATTATCCTGCTCGTCGTCGTCCTGTCGGTTTTGCCTGCCTTCTTTCACCAAGGACCCTACGGCGGCAAAACCCAGGGCTGGTACGAAAACCATCCCACAGAAACCGCCAAAGAACTCGC
>DDOU01000124.1:17232-18623 GCA_002341825.1 Candidatus Igneacidithiobacillus taiwanensis
GTCGCCAGCATGGCGTCGGACTGACCCCCCACCCACGCCTACCGCAGCACAGTTCCCTTCACGGAAACGACTACAGAATCGTTGCAAGAATGATTCTCATTAGATATGATCTTTGTCGATCATTACAGCATATCGAAGGGGGCGTTCCCTACCATGCAATTAGAATCCACAAGCTGCACCTTGGGCAGCCTCAAAGCCGGCAGTCGCGGGCGTATCCAAAATATACGTGCACCAGAGGATGAGCGTCGGCGCCTGCAGAACCTGGGGCTTCGCCCTGGGTCTATCTTCACCCTGCGCCTGGGGCCAGACCGGCGCGGTGTGGTGCTGGAAAGTGGCGGCACCCGCGTTGCCCTTGGCAAAGAATGGCTGGACCAGATTTTGGTCGTACCCACGGCACCGGAGGCCATATGAGCGGTCACTGTGCAGCAAACACGCAACCCATCGGCAAGTTGGCTGCCGACGGGTTGCCTTTGGTCGCCCTGGTAGGTAATCCCAACTGCGGTAAAACGACGGTGTACAACCTGCTTACCGGCACCCAGCAAAGCGTTGGTAACTGGCCCGGGGTAACGGTAGAAAAACGCGAGGGCTTGGCGCGTATTGGTAATGGAAACCGCACCCGCATCGTCGACCTGCCCGGACTTTACAGTATCTTGGGTGGCGGCGGTGAAGACCAATCCGTCGCCCGTCGTTTTTTGCAGGAAGGCGACGCCGATCTCATCGTGCAAGTCCTCGATGCCAGCAACTTGGAGCGCCATTTGCTCCTCACCGCGGAGCTCTTGGATCTTGGTCGCCCTCTCCTTGTCGTCCTCAACATGATGGATGAGGCCGCCAATGCTGGCTGGAACTTGGATCCCGAGGCCCTCGAGAAATTACTCCAACTACCCGTAGTAACCATGGTGGCTCGCAAGGGTCGGGGCCTTGCCGAGCTGCGGCAGGCAATTGCGGCAGCACTGAGCGAAAAGCGAGCTGCCCAATCCATCCGCTGGGAAGAACCCATCGAGGGAATCTTGGCTGCGCTGGCCGAGCAATTCGATGGCCCGGCTTGTCGCTCCCAAGCTTGGCAGGCCCTGGCGGATCGCCGTAAAACCCCCGATGCCCTGGTGGCGGCGCGGGACTTGGCAGCAGCGCAACTCCAGGCAAGCTCCGGTGAGGAACCGGCAGACTTTCTCGCCAGCCTGCATTTCGATTGGGCAGCGCGGATTGCAGGCAGCGTCGCCCAACGCGCCGGTGCCGCCGGTTGGCGTAGCCGTCTTACCCAAGCCCTCGATCACTGGGTTTTACACGAGATTTGGGGCGTGCCCATTTTCTTATTGGTGTTGTACCTTGTCTTTGTGGTGAGTTTTAGCGGCGGCAACGTCTTTTTGGATTTCTTCGACCAGGCCTCTGCCGCT
>DDOU01000092.1:0-360 GCA_002341825.1 Candidatus Igneacidithiobacillus taiwanensis
TCTACGGCTGCGGAAAAGCTCTGGGTCATGACTGCCTCCTTAGCTCCATGATCGCTGTCTCGGGCGGACGGAGCAAGTGCCAGCAGCGCGCAGCCAAACGCGTTGCTCCTTACGCAAAATGGGGCGACTGCTTTGGTGTAGAATGAGACCGCTACCCTCGGGGTGCGGTTGCAGGTGACCGCGGGCAACGAGATGACGAAAGACTTGTTGCCAGTCCCGCGGCGGAAGCTGCCGACCAATGCCAAAAATTCCCAGGCGATGATGCTGGGCTTGGCGCACGCGGGGGGTGTCGCGGCCAATGAGAATATCGATCAGATGCTGTACCCCCCAACGCTGGCCGCTGCGATAAGCCGCCGACAA
>DDOU01000092.1:392-1016 GCA_002341825.1 Candidatus Igneacidithiobacillus taiwanensis
TCGCAATTGCCGCAGGGCTTGGCCAGGGTCTCGCCAAAATAGCGCAGTAATCGTTGCCGCCGACAGCCGATTTCTTCGGTAAGATCGAGCATGGCCTGCAGGCGCTCCTCTTCGGCACGTTGTTGCTCGGCGCTGGCACCAGATTGTTGAATCATCTGCCGCAGCAGCAAAAGATCCTGCAGTCCGTAATGGAGCCAGGCCTCGGCAGGCTTGCCATCGCGCCCGGCACGGCCGGTTTCCTGGTAGTAGGCCTCGATACTTTTGGGGAGGTTGAGATGCGCGACGAAACGCACATCGGCCTTGTCGATGCCCATGCCAAAGGCGATGGTGGCGACCATGATCTGACAGGTGCCGGCGAGAAAGGCGCGTTGGTGGGCGCTGCGTTCCTCCGCATCGAGGCCGGCGTGGTATGGTCGCGCCGAATAACCCTGGGTTTGCAGCCAGTTTGCCGTTTCTTCGACCTTGCGGCGCGATAAGCAATACACAATTCCGGCACCGCGCTGCTGCTGTAAAAATGCCGCGAGTGCCTCCCTCCCATTGCTGCCTTGCTCCATCCGATAGCGGATGTTGGGGCGATCGAAGGATTGCACAAAGATCTTAGCGTCGCCCAAGGCGAGGGAGTCC
>DDOU01000092.1:1068-6981 GCA_002341825.1 Candidatus Igneacidithiobacillus taiwanensis
GGAAACAGACTGCGTAGCCGCCCGAGTTGCCGGTATTCCGGGCGAAAATGGTGGCCCCATTGCGCCACACAATGGGCCTCGTCAATGGCAAAGAGGCTAATGCTAAGCTCCCGCAGCAAGCGCAGGGTACGCTCCTGCAACAGCCGCTCTGGGGCGCAGTAGAGGATGCGGAGCTGGCCGGCGCGCAGATTTTCGTCGATAGACTCCTGCTCGGCAGAGCTGGCACCCGAATGCAGGGCGGCTGCAGCAACCCCGCGTTTGCGCAGGGCCTGGACCTGATCCTCCATGAGCGCGATGAGGGGGGAAACGATCACTGCCGTGCCCGGTAGGGTCAGGGCAGGAATCTGATAACACAAGGACTTGCCACCGCCGGTGGGCATCAGCACCAGGGCATCCCCGCCCTGCAGCAGGTGCGCAATGATGGCATCTTGGGGTGGGCGGAAATCCCGAAAGCCGAAGACTTGGGTGAGGATGTGCCGCGCCTGGGCGAAGCGCTGCTCAGGGGAGGAAACGGGCGTCACCTTCGGCTCGCTTGAGGTTGGCAGCCGCCAGGAGGATACAGCTATTCATCCAGATTGCGATCGGGAACAGCAGCAGCAAGAGGAGGAGCGTGAACGCAATTGCCAGTGCCGGGGCGTGGGCGGCATTTGCACCCAACAACAGACCGGCAAGCACGGCAATAACGAGAAAGAATACGAAGAGCACGATACCGCAGACCAATCCGACCAGGAGAGGAAAAAAAAGCCAAGGCAGACGATCCCCAAAAAGACGCAGCGCGCCGCGTAAAGCTTCTCGCGGAGAGTCGCCATAGGCCGCAAACAGGGCAAAAGCATACTGGAAAAAAGAGCTAACGAGAAAACTGACAAGAATAGAGATCCACAGCCGCGGTTGTTCTATGACCCGTATGACTGCCGCCGGATCATTGGGATGTGCCGTCATGGCGAGATAGCCGCTGCTTTGCAGCAGCAAAACGCCAAGAATTGCCGGCACAAGCGCTAGCAACCAGGCATCGCGTTGTTGCAGGCTCCACAAGCTAGACAAGAAATCAGCGCTTTGGCCGGCACTGCGCAGGGCAATTACCCGGAAGAAACCGATGATCAGCACATTGATCCAAATATTATCGAGAATCATCCAAAGTAGGTGCAACGACGGCGCTTGCGCGACGAGAATCCCGAGGGGTAGCATCCCTAGCAGTGCCACCAGACCAGTAACCAGCAGGCTGAAGCAGAGGGGCCAGAAATGGGTGCGCAGAATCAGCCAAGCGCCAGAAAAAATTTGGGCAACGGGGTAGCGAGTGGGCTGGAATAAGGCTTCAGGCATGGGCAGCAATATCCTGTTGGTTAGGCGTAAGGAGGGAGCCGAGGGAGGCGGCCCGGCAGTCAATTTGGGTCAAGGCAATGGGGTGTTGATCGATGCGTGCTGCCGTCAGTTGACGACCCCAAACGCAGCCCGAGTCGAGGGCCAGCAGCCGTTCCTCCACGCGCAGGCCCTGGGTGGCCCAATGGCCGCATACGATGGCGCCCTCGTCCTGATGGGCAAAATAGCGCTGGTGCCAGGGCAGAAAGCTGGCGTCTGGCGCCTCGTTGGTCCAGGCATAATAGCCGTCCTCGCGTACCCAGCGGGCGCGGGTGAAGACGGCAACGCGAAAGCGCTGGGCATCGTCCTCGTTACGACAGTCCTGCCAGCGATGCGGGGCCTCGGCCTCCCAGAGACGTCGTAGGAAAGCCTTCCAATTTTTGCCGCGTAAGGCCTGCTGCAGTGTCTCGGCATGCCCGGCGGCATCGGCCGGCGACCAGTCGGCATCGAGCGCTGCATGTACCATCAGCCAGGGCAGTTCGACGTCTTGGTACAAAAAAGGGCGCTCGCGTAGCCATTGAAAGTACTCGTCGGCGCGGCGGTCAGCCAAAAGGGCCGCGAGGGTATCGCTCTTTTTTGCTTTGGCAATACCCGCCCAGCGGCTAATCGCATAGAGATCGTGATTGCCGAGCACCAAGCGCAAGGCATCCTGCTCATCGTAGGCCCAGGCCAAGGTAGCTTGGCTTTGCGCGCCGCGATTGATCACGTCGCCGGCAAACCACAACTCACGGTACTCCCCAAGCGCCGACAACAACGCCTGCAGGGCCGTGAAGCACCCCTGCACATCACCAATGGCGTAGGTTCCCTTACTTGCCATGTTCAAAAACTGATCACCTGATCACTGGCCTTCATGCTGCGCACGAGAGTCGCCATATTGCCAATCTTTACTCCGGGGAGGAAGGGCCCGGGATTGCTGCCGGGTTGCACAATAGCCAGGATCTCGCCCTGCAATTCGCGAATTTCTGCCAATAGATCTTGGTGTACCGGATGGGTGACGCTGGCCTCCTGGCGCAACACGGCAACGGCCTCCTCCACAAAGAAGACACTCACCGCAATTTCGTCGGCCAACGCGGCAATGGCCGTGCGCAGGGCGTGCAACACCGGAGCGCCCTCGCTGCCGGGAGCACTGCGAATCATCACCGTCCAATGGATTTTTTCCTCGTTCTGCATTTGTGTACTCACCGTCGCCCCGCATGGATGCGGAGAGCGCCATGACCGTAGCCCATATCCTCCCAGTGTAGCAGAAGGGCGCCGCAAAGTTGCCCAAGCGCAACTTGCTTTACTCGAACATTCTCGCTCCGTGGTCATAACGGTGGAAAATAGGTACACTCGACGCGAGTTTTTAACCACCACAAAGGGCATTACCCATGGCAGATATGCAAGAACCGGTTTTCATGATCGAGCGGATCTACGTCAAGGACCTCTCCTTCGAATCTCCCAACGCGCCGCAGAGCTTCACCATGACCGAAGCGCCATCGGTGGATGTCGGGCTCAACACCGAAACCCACGAGGTCCCCGGCGTGTCGGATCTCGTCGAGGTGGTATTGACCGTTACCGTTAACGCCAAAAGTGCCGATAGCACGTATTTTGCCGTGGAAGTGCAGCAAGCCGGCCTATTCCGCATGCAGAACATCCCCGAAGAGCATCAGCCGGTGCTGCTCGCCGTACATTGTCCGACCATTCTCTTTCCCTATGCCCGTGAGGCGGTAGCGGATTTGGTGGGGCGCGGCGGTTTCCAGCCTCTGCACCTGCACCCGGTGAACTTCGAGGCCCTCTATCAACAGGCGCAACTCGAGCAGAGTCAGCACACCACGCAGTAAGATGCCGAAGCGGACGGTGCTTGGGGCCGGTCATTGGGGCGTGGCCCTCGCCGTTACCTTAGCGCGTCGCGGCGAAGCGGTCTGCCTGTGGGGCCGCGCCTTGCAGCCGGCCGGTCCCCGGTCGGTGCTGCCGCACTTTCCTGATGTTCCCGTACCCCCTACGCTTTCCCTGAGCTGTGCCTGGGAAGAAGCCCTGGACGATGCCGCCGAACTGGTCATTGCCGTCCCCAGCCATGGGGTGCGCGAGCTTCTTGCCAGGCTTCCTGCCTGCCTGCCCCGTTCCGTTCCCATTACCCTCACCAGTAAGGGGCTCGAGCGCGATACCCAGGCTCGTCTCGACGAGATTTTGGCGGAGCAGTTGCCGGGGCGCCCCTGGGGGGTGCTCTCGGGTCCGAGTTTTGCCAGCGACCTCGTCGCCGGGCGACCCCTGGCCATGACCCTGGCCAGCCACTTTCCCGACTATCTGGCGATGCAAGTGCCAGCCTGGCGCTCCGAACAGCTGCGCATTTATCCCAGCACCGACGTGGCCGGGGTGTGCCTGGCGGGCGCCATCAAAAACGTCTTGGCCATCGCTGCTGGTATCTCCGATGGCTTGGGGTATGGCGACAGCGCCCGTGCGGCCCTGATCACCCGCGGTTTGGCGGAGTTGCGTCGCTTGGGGGTGGCATTGGGTGGCCAGGCAGACACCTTCGTTGGGCTGGCAGGGGCGGGCGATTTGATTCTTACTGCGAGCAGTGATCTCTCTCGCAATCGCCGCTTTGGCCTCGGCATTGGTGCGGGAAAGCCGGTCGAGCAGGTGCTCCGCGAATTGGGGGAAGAGGTGGAAGGTTGGCGCAGCAGCCATGCCCTCTATCATCTGGCCGAAGAAAAAGGGATCGAGATGCCGATTGTGCGCGAAGTGTACCGGGTACTGTACGAAGGACGTTCGGCGCGCGCGGCCTCGGCAGCGCTGATGCAGCGCGGCTTGGCCGAGGCCGACTGAATGGCCATGCTTGGTTTGCCGAAAGACGACAGCTCGCCGTCGCGGCGAATTCCTTTCGCCCCCTTTCGTACCATTGGCATCCTTTTGGTGCAGTTTGTGGTCTTTGCCCTGCTCCTGCTGGGCGTGCTCTTGGTGCATACCAATCAGGACTTGAGCACCCTGAAGACCTACACCGCCAATATGATCCGCATCGCCGAGATCAATCGCGACTGCAGCGAGGCGTGGAAGCAGCATGGTGCCGCGGCAGCGATGCAGGTCTTGGCCGTCGATCTACAACACCTACCCCCAGATTTTGCCGCCGCCGGCGAACAACCGCAGTTGCGTCGTCTGCAGGCCCTGGCAGCGCGAGGTAATCCTGCCGATCTCCCCCAGGTCTTTGCCGATCTCAGCGCCTGGAATCTCGCTGCCCATCTCCATGGGCGTGGACTCGTCCTCGCCGCTGGCCACGATTCCCGTTACACCCTCATCGGCTCCGTGATCGCCTTGGTGGCGTTCATGATCTTTGTCATCGTCACCCTGATCTTTTTTCGCACCCGTATTCTGAGTCCCCTGCGTCGTTTGCAGGGGGCCATGTACTCCCTCGAACTCGGGGCTTTTCAGCGCGTCGACGAGGGCCGGGCGGACCCCGGAATCACGCCGCTCTTGCGCTATTACAATCAGATGGTTGGTCGTTTGGAAGAACTCGAACACCAACGCCGTCGCTATCTGCAGGACTTGCAGCGAGAAGTGCACGAGGCGGCCAGTACCCTGATGGCGCAGCAGGCGGCCATGGCGCGCTCCGAGCGCATGGCGGCCGTAGGTGAGGCGGCGGCCGCCTTTGCCCACGAGCTGCGCAATCCCTTGGCAGGCTTGCAGGTAGGCTGCGCCAATCTTCGGCGGGAAATTACCGACGGCGAGCTCGACGCTCGTCTGGCCCTCATGGAAGAGGAATTGCGGCGGGTGAGTCGCCTGCTCGACCAGCAGCTGCGCGGCGCGCGCCACGCGCACGAGTCGGGACAGTGGGTGCAGCCGGGGGAAGTGATCGAGGCATTGCTCAATCTGCTGCGCTATCAACTGCCGCCAGAAATTTCCTTGCGTTTTGATGTAGATGCGCAGTTGGGGCCGTGTATGTTGCCGGTCGACCAGCTCCGTCAGGCGTTGCTCAACCTGGTGCTCAATGCGCGCCAGGCCCTCGACGACCGGCCGGGAGAAATTCTCGTGGAACTTCGGCGTCGCGATGATGGTCGCATAAGCCTGCAGGTGGCCGATAGTGGCCCGGGTTTCCCGCCCACCCTGTTGCGCGACGGAATCCGCCCCTTCGCTACTGGCCGGGAGCAGGGTACTGGCCTCGGACTTGCCATGGTGCGGCGCTTCGTGCGCAGTCTTGGGGGGGAAGTCAAACTCGCCAATCGGCCCCAGGGCGGGGCCACGGTTACCCTGCTCATCCCCTGTCCGCCGCCCCTAGAGGAGTCAACGCATGGGTGATCCCCTACTGATCGTCGAAGACGAGATTTTCCTCGGTCGCGAGATGCGGCGCTTTTTTGAAAAAGAAGGCTGGCAGGTATTCTGGGCCGAACGCCTGGCCGATGCCGAACAGCTTTTGGCCGAGGAGCTCAATCCCTTGGTGACCCTCGCGGATCTCAATCTGCCCGATGGAAACAGTCTCGATCTGCTGGAGCGCTCGCGAGAACGGGGGCAACAGGGAGAATGGATCTTCCTTACCGCCTACGGCAGCGTACCGGATTCGGTACGCGCTCTCCGCCTTGGCGCCTACGA
>DDOU01000092.1:7047-8019 GCA_002341825.1 Candidatus Igneacidithiobacillus taiwanensis
GCGGATGACACCAACCAGCACAGTCGACGCTACAGTCCCGCCGCCTTTCTTGGTACCAGTCCAGCGGCCCAGCGGGTGCGAGAAATCTTGCAGCGGTTGGCGCAGGTTCCGTACTCGGGCCTGATCATTTCTGGAGAAACCGGCACCGGCAAGGGGCTGGCTGCCCGCATCCTGCATTACAGTGGCCTGCGCAGCGATGGGCCAATGGTCGAGATCAACTGCGCTGCCCTGCCGCGGGAGCTGCTCGAGTCCGAGCTCTTTGGCTACGAAGCCGGTGCCTTTACCGGCGCCACCGCCCGCCACCGGGGTTTGGTGGAGCAGGCCAGTGGCGGCAGTCTGTTTCTCGATGAAATTTCGGAAATGGATCTCGATTTGCAGGCAAAATTGCTGAAGGTGATCGAAGATCGCAGTCTGCGCCGCCTGGGTGGCGATCGCACCATACAGGTAGACGTGCGTTTTCTGGCCGCCAGCAACCGTGACCTCGACGCCATGGTCGCGGAGGGACGTTTTCGCGCCGACCTCTACCATCGCCTCAGCGTGGTGCGCTTGCTTCTGCCGGCGCTGCGCGAGCGCAAGGAAGACCTGCAGGAGCTGGTTCCGCATTTTGTTGCGGAATTCAATGCCCAGGCGGGTAAACGGGTGCGTCACATCAGCCCGGCGGTATGGCAGAGCCTGGAGCAGTACGATTGGCCGGGAAACGTGCGTGAGCTGCGCAATGTGGTCGAGCGTGGGGTGCTCTTTTCCGAGGGTGAAGATCTCCCCCTGGAATGGCTGCAACTGCCGGGAATGGCAACCGTGGCGCATTGTCCAGCACCGGGGGCCTGTCCCTTGGATAATCGCCAGCAAGTGGTTTTGCCTCTCGATGGCAGCATGGACCTCGACAGCATGGAACGGGAAATCATCGCCCGCGTTCTGCAGTCTACAGACCACAACGTCACCCAAGCGGCACGGATTCTTGGCACAACGCGGGAA
>DDOU01000040.1:0-15058 GCA_002341825.1 Candidatus Igneacidithiobacillus taiwanensis
CCTCTGCAAGCGCCAAGGCATAGGACAGAAACACCGTGTTGCGGGCGGGCACATAAGTAATCGGGATACCGGCACCCACGCCATCTTCGGGCACCGCCAAGGCCGCGTCGGTGAGGGCGGATCCACCCAGGCCACCCAAATCGATCTTGAGAATGCGATGGCTGGCCACCCCCATCGTCTGGCCAATCAGCCGTGCATGGTCGAGCTCATTTTGATGCCGCTGCCCGTAATCGAAAGACAGGGCGTGGATGGCATAACCGTCGCGGCGCAGCAGTGCGGCAACCGTTGCCGAATCGAGGCCGCCGGAAAGCAAAAGGATTGCCTGTTCTGCCATTGCCATCTCCCTCAATGCCCAGGAACGTCGCCCCAGATGAGCTTGTGCAACTGAATCTGTACCCGCACCGGCAGGGCATCGGCGAGCACCCACTCGGCCAAGTCACGCAGGGGTAGCTGCGCATGGCTCGGCGAGAAGAGTATTTCCTGCACCGGCAAGGGGTGTTGTCGTAGAAAATCACGGGCCCACTCGTAGTCTTTGCGGCTGCAGAGAACGAATTTGACTTGATCCTGCGGCTGCAGCAACGCGAGATTGTCCCAGAGATTTTTCTCGACCTCTCCGGAGTCTGGGGTTTTGATGTCGAGGATCTTGACCACCCGCGGATCGACGGCAGCGACCGGCAAAGCGCCGCTGGTTTCGAGGTGGACCTCGCGCCCGGCGTCGCAAAGGGCGCCCATGAGCTCGTGCACTGCCGGCTGGGCCAAGGGCTCCCCGCCGGTCACCACCACCAACTGACCGGGTCGTTCCGCGACCCGATCGAGGATGGCTGCTTGCTCCATCCATTCCCCGCCATGAAAGGCATAGGCGCTATCACAGTACTGGCAACGGAGGGGGCAGCCGGTGAGCCGCACGAAGGTAGCTGGGCGACCCATGGCGCTGGTCTCCCCCTGCAGACTATGAAAAATCTCGGTAATGCGCAGCCGCCCCATGCCTAGTGGCCACTGGCTTGGAGCTGAGCCTGAGCCTTTTGCGCAGCGGGGGTGCTGGGGTAGTGCTGCAGTAAACGGTGGAAAGTTGCGCGCGCCTTGGCGGGCTGGCCTATGGCCTGGTAGAGCTGCCCCAGCTGCAAGAGCGCCTCCGGTGCTTTGCTGCTTTGAGAATATTTGGCAGCCGACTCATAACTGTGAATTGCGGCGTCATTTTGCCCAAGCACATACTGAGCTTGCCCGAGCCAATAGTAGGCGTCTACCACTAGGCTACTTTGCGGGTATTTTTTGATGAAGGCTTGAAAGCCGGTNNGTGCCGTACTTGCCGGCCCGCAGCAGATCAAAGGCGCGCTGGTAATCGGCTTGGCCAAGGCCCGCAACGGAGCTGTTGACGGTGCTTTGCGCCTCGGCGGCGATGGCTTGGGCGGGCGCTGGGGTGATCAGTGCGGCGCTACCACTGCTACTCGCCGTTGCCGCCGTGGCCCTCGTCGCCATGGCAGCTGCCAAGGCGTCGACTTTGGCGTTGGTCTTTTGCTGCGCGAGTTCGAGGGCATGGGTCTTAGTCTCGAGATAGCCGCGCAACTCGCGGATCTCCTGTTGCATGTGCTGGGAGCGATTGAGCAAATCAGCCAGGGCCGCTTGGCTGCCGCGGCTCGCCTTTTGCACCGCAATGAGACTCTGAATTTCGCCCTGCATCACTGCCACCTGCTGTTGCAGCTGGAGAATCTGCTGGCCTTCTGAATCTGCCCAGGCCGGTGCACTGGCGAACAGAAACGTAGTCATCAGCGCGGCAGTCAGCTTACCCTTCATCGAATGCGACCTCCCAATCAGCCGTTGTATCCCCCACTGTAGACAAAATCGACCCGTCGGTTACGCGCCCAGCAGGCCTGGTCATTTTGGTTGCAGAGGGGATTGTCCTTGCCAAAACTGACGGTGCTGATACGGGAGGCACTCACTCCCTGGGACTCCAGATAGCGCTTTACCGTTTCCGCACGCCGTTCGCCAAGAGCGAGATTATATTCTTGGGTACCGCGATCATCGGTATTGCCCTCGAGGCGCACTTGCACGTGCGGGTGATTCATCATGAACTGAGCGTTTTCTGCGGCAATGGCTTGGCCCGCGGCATCCATGTTGTCGCTATCAAAGGGAAAATGCACCCGTAGCTGACTGGGCAGGGCAGCGAGCTCTGCGGCGGTGAGCCCGTGATTACTGCCGCCGATAGGGCCGTTGGCGTTGAGGTCTTGCGAGTTGACCCCCTGCCCCTCGTAGCCGTTGGTAGCTACGGAGCTCACCGGGGCAACCGGCCCCACGGCCTTGGGCGCGCCGCTGCCCACATTACGCGCGCATCCGGACAGCGCCAAAAGAGAAATACCAAAAACGGTGACAAGGGTGCGAAGCTGCATGCGTTTTCTCCAAAAGAATTTGTGTGATTGTATCGCGCCCGGCAGAAATTCAGCAATGATCGATTTCCACGGCTTGACAGGGTGGGCAGCGCTGCTAAGGTTGGGCGTTTATTACCGGACATGACCCGACCCATGACTGCTTTGCGTATCGGCACCCGCGCCAGTCCCCTCGCCCTGTGGCAGGCGGAGCATGTGCGCACCGCCCTGCAGGCCCGCGATCCCTTCCTTGCGGTGGAACTCGTTCCCATGACCACCACCGGCGACCGCGAGCTTGCCGCCCCCCTGCATCAAATTGGCGGCAAAGGCCTCTTCGTGAAGGAGATCGAGGCGGCTCTCCTGGCTGGCCGTGTCGATTTGGCCGTGCATTCCATGAAGGACGTACCGGCGCAGCAGCCACCGGGCCTAGAATTGGCAGTAATCCTCGAACGCGAAGAGGTACGCGATGCCTTCGTCTCCAATCAGTACGCGAGCGACGACGCCCTACCCGCCGGTGCGCGTGTGGGGAGCTCGAGCCTGCGGCGGCGCGCCCAGTTGTTGCATCGATACCCAGAGCTCGTGCTCGCCGATCTGCGCGGCAATGTCGCCACCCGTTTAGCCAAACTCGACAACGGCCAATTCGATGCCATCATCCTCGCCGCTGCCGGCCTCAAGCGCTTGGGCCTCGCAGAGCGCATTCGCCATCTGTTTGCTGTCGAAGACTCCCTGCCGGCGGTCGGTCAGGGCGCCATCGGCATCGAAATTCGCGGCGACGACGAGCACACCCGCGCCCTGGTTGCTCCGCTCGCCCATCGAGAAACCAGCCTTTGTGTGCTCGCCGAACGGGCTATGAACCGCAAACTCGGGGGAGATTGCCGTCTACCCGTTGCCGCCCTGGCGCAGATGCAGGAAGACGGCACCCTGCTCCTGCGCGGGCGGGTGGCGAGCCCCGATGGTCAACAGCTGCTGCACGCCGAAGCGACAGGCACGGATCCCGTCACCCTTGGTGCGACGGTTGCCGACGATCTTTTAAAACAGGGTGCGGGCAAGATTCTGCGGGAGTTACCCTCAACATGACGACGACGTTACAGAACAAGGGCATCGTGGTGACCCGTCCGAAGGAGCAGTCGGCAGAGCTGATCGCTGCTCTGCAGGAGCGCGGCGCCCGCCCCATTGCTTTCCCTGCCCTGCAAATCGAGGCGCCCGAGACCTGGCATTCTCTGGACTCGGCCCTGGAGCGGATCGCGAGCTTCGACTGGGCGGTCTTTACCAGCCGCAATGCCGTGCATTTTGCCCTTAGTCGCTGGCAAAGCCGAAGCGCCCAGGATTGGCCGCAGGGTCTACGCGTTGCTGCCGTCGGACGCGAGAGTGCCAAGGCGTTGGCGGAGTTTGGTGTACATGCCCAGCTGGCACCCAAACGTGCCGGCTCCGAGGCGCTGCTCGAGAGCCCGGAGTGGCAGGAGGTAGGAGGTCTGCGCTTTGCCCTCTTTGCCGGCGATCAGGGGCGGGAGTTGATCGAGCAGACCCTGACCGAGCGCGGCGCTGTGGTCGAAAAAGTCTTTTGTTACCGGCGCATCGTTCCCGGGTTGAACCCAACGCCGCTTTTGCACGCCTGGGCGCGGGGCGAGCTCGATGCGGTAACGGTGACCAGCCCGGAGATCTTCCACAATTTTTATCAGATGGTGGGTGGATTAGGGCAGCGTTGGCTGAAAAAGACCCCGATCATTGCCATCAGCGAGTTGACCGCCGAGGCGGTGACCAGCAAGGGGCTACCGCCGCCCTGGATCGCCCCGGAGGCCAGCAATACCGGGTTACTCGCAGCCCTGGAAGAATGGGCGCAGACAGCAGGGAGGGATCCTTCATGAAGCATTTTTTTGCCTCCAGCCAACAACCGCGGCGCCTGCGGCGACATCCCTCGATGCGCGCCCTGCTGCGGGAAACCCTGCTGCAGCCAAGCGATTTTTTGCTGCCGATTTTTCTCGTTGAAGGCGAAGGGATCCGTAGTGAAATCATCAGTATGCCCGGCGTCTATCGTCACAGCATCGACTCTGCCCTGCGCCTTTGTGCCGAGGCCGCTAACCGCGGCATTCCCGGGGTTTTGCTGTTTGGGGTGATGGACGCCAGCGTCAAGGACGAGGTCGGTAGCGCCTCCTGGCAGAGCGATGGCCTGGTGCAGCGCGCCAGCCGCGCCATCAAGGGGCAGTTTCCGCAGCTCTTGGTCATTGCCGATGCCTGTTTTTGCGAGTACACCTCCCACGGTCACTGCGGCGTTCTTGCCCACGATGGTGATCGCGATGATCAGGCGACCCTCGAAAACCTGCAGCAACAGGCCCTTTCCTATGCCGAGGCAGGGGTAGACGTCATCGCTCCCTCGGGCATGGTCGATGGGATGGTGATGGCGATTCGCGAAGCGCTGGATGCCGCTCGCCACGAGCGAGTAGCGATCCTCTCGTATGCCATCAAATACGCCAGTGCCTTTTACGGACCCTTTCGCGACGCCGCCGACAGCGCCCCGAGTTTTGGCGATCGTCGCGCCTATCAGATGGACCCCGCCAATCGGCGCGAGGCCTTTCGCGAGCTCGCCCTCGACCTCGAGGAGGGCGCCGACATGGTCATGGTCAAGCCCGCCATGCCCTACCTGGACCTGATCCGCGACGTGCGCGAGCGCTGCGATGCACCGGTCCTCGCCTACCAAGTATCCGGCGAGTACAGCATGCTGCACGCGGCAGCGCAGGCGGGCTATCTCGATCTGCAGGGTGCGCTGCTCGAGTCTTTACTGAGCATCAAGCGCGCTGGCGCCGACGCCATTATCAGCTACGCTGCCCTCAACGTCTGCGACTGGCTCCGCTAGCGCGCGGCGATTTCCAGCGCCTCCAGGCTCTGCGCCCGCGACTCGACGCGATAGCGCCAGGAGACCAAGGTAGCCAGGCCGGCCAAAGCAGCGGTCAGTAACAACACCCAAGCGAGCCCCAAGTCGCGCTGCAGGATTGGGAAGAGCAAAGCGGAGCTGACGGCGCCCAGGCGCGAAATGGCCGTCGCCCATCCGGACACCGTCCCTCGCCAGGGGGTGGGAAAGAGCTCCACCGCCAAGGCAATGACCGTCACCGCCGGCCCAAGACCCAAACCGATGGCATAGAGCGCCGCGCCGAGCAATACCACCAGGGCATGATCGCCTGTTGCTGCCCAGGCAAAAATCGTGAGGCCGAGCGCCATCAGAGCAAAGCCCGCCATTTGCAAGGGAATGCGTCCCCAGCGATCGAGGCGCGGCAAGACATAAGCAATGGCCAGCGCCGAGAGCACTAAGAGGGCGGCATTGATGGCTGCCGCCGCCTGGCTACTGGCGACCCAGCTCTGCTCCCGCAGCACCTCGGGCAGATAGAGGGCAATCCCCAGGCTGACCATGTCGAGCAAAAACCACGGCAGAATGGCCAGAATCAGGCGTCGTCGCCAAACACCCCGAAAGAGATCGCGGAGCGGCAAAGACTGACCGGTGTACCCCTGCAGCGCCTGCTCTTGTGTGGCGGCATCCCAGTCGGGATGCAGGGCAGCGAGGGCTGCCGCCGCTCGTTTCTGCTCCCCCCGGCGCCAGAGCCAGCGCGGTGATTCCGGCAGATCGCGACGCAACCAGCCGAGGAGAAATACCGGCAACACGGCACTGCCCAGCATCCAGCGCCAGGATGTATCGCCTAAAGGCAACAAGGCCCAGCCCAGCACAGAAGAAGCGAGGGCACCGACAAACCAAGAAAGATTGATCCAGGCAAAGCCGCGGCCGCGCCGCGCCGTAGCGCTGAATTCGGCGACGATGGTCGCCACCAGGGGGTAATCGAGGCCAATGGCGACCCCGGTAAGGAAACGTCCAATTTCGAGTTGCAACAAGTCGGGGCTGCAGGCGCTCCATAGGGCACCGACGCCGTAGAGCAAGATATTGGGCAAAAGCAGGCGCCGTCGGCCGAAAGCATCGCTCACCCAGCCGCCACCCAACGCGCCCACAAAGGAGCCGATCAGCACCATGGCCATGATCGACCCCGTTTGCCCCGGACTGAGCTGCCAAACCCGAGTCAGGGGCAGCAGGGCAATGGCCATGATGCTGAGGTCGAAGCCATCAAGAAACATTCCCAGCATGGCGGCTGCAAGGGGGTGCCCAGCAGGCTTGGAAAGAGACCGAATCGCCACGGAATGCCTCACTAGCAGATCGACGCGCCGCTATTAGGACACAGCGGCACCAGCAGGTCTAGGAAAGCTCAGATGCGTTTCTGCCAGGCCTCGATGGCGAGAAGAATCGTCTCGTCAAATTGCTCGGGTGCTGCCCGCCGGATCCCATCCTTGGCCTGCTGAATGCGCGAAGCAATTTGAGCAGCGCGCGCGCCTCTTCATAGGAAGATTTTTCTTGCGTCATGGGCATTGGAGTGCAAAGGTTGACGAGAGTTTCCCAGGTCTTGACGGGAACGCCCTTGGGCGCAAAGAGGAGTGCGTGATGACTTTTGCTTTGGTAGCCGTAGTGAGCCTTGCCTTTACCCTTGCCGCGGCGTCGGTGGGTTCAATCTTCCGGCCCGACGCCTGGTACGCCGCTTTGCGGATGCCCAAGGGGACGCCGCCACCCTGGGTATTTCCCGTGGTCTGGACCATTCTGTACATCCTGATGGCCTTCTCCGCCGCCCTGATTTTTGTGTTACCGGCTACTCCACTGCGCTCACTCGCTCTGCTACTGTACGGCGGCCAATTGCTGGCCAATGCTGCGTGGTCTTGGATTTTCTTTGGCCGACACCAGATTTTCTGGGCATTGCTTGATCTTCTTTTACTATTGCTGCTAGTGATTGCCTGTTGCATCGTATTTGCCTTGCTCGACGCATGGGCGGCGTGGCTCTTGCTGCCGTACCTCCTCTGGCTCTTGGTGGCATTGTATTTGAATGCGACAACTTGGCGACTCAATCCCTCCGCGTAAAGAACGTATCCCTCGAGGTGCTCCATGCGAAATGTACTACGGGTGTTTTTGTTAGTGATCGGTATTGTAGTTCTCCTTTCCGGTCTACTCTTTTTTCTACAAGGAACGGGGATCTTCCCGTACCCGAAAACCAGTTTCATGATCAATGAAAAGATTTGGGTTTTGCGCGGCGCCTTGTTGTTTATTCTCGGTATTTTTCTTCTTATTATTCGCCGAGCGCTGAGACGAAGGTAATTTCTGATATATTTATAGGCTAGTATCTCCTTCGGTTCTGGCACTCTGGCCATAAAATACATTTTCACAATATAAGAATATGCGATTATATAAATAATAGATTATTTTTATCATTCCGGCTAAACCATAAGAACTTCCATGAAGATTTTTCTTGCGCGAGAAATATCCCTCTACTATACCTGTTGAATCGGTCAAGCATTCTTCACCTGAAGTGCGATCCAACTAGATGGGCATCCTCATTTTTCTGGCAACCACGCTGGGTCACGCACGAAAGCGAGGTGACGGCTAGCTCATCAATCAAGACAAAAGAGGGGAAATCCCCACTCGCAAAACGGAGGAGTACACCATGAATAACCACACGAAAACAAAGAAGATACGTCGCCAACCGGCCTTGCGGCGCGTGGCCTTGGCGGTCTTGTCGGTGAGTCTACTCGGGACCTTTGCTATTTCGGCCCAGGCAAGTGAAAGCCATTCGCTCATCCCCAGTCAGCAGGCTCTCGATCGAGAACTCGGCGGCACTCGGGTTTCAGGCATGTTGGGCGTCATCAACTTCAGCTATTTAAATCATGGCCATACACAACAGGACACTCACTCTCTCGCCCTCGGCGGCCACCTGTACTTACACAGCCCCGCATTCTACGGTCTGAGCTTGGGCGTGGGCGGCGATTTTGCGACTTGGACCGGTTTCTACCAGCACGAGGATCCCGAATTGACGGGCCCTTACCCCAGCCATGGCCTAGCGATCCTGCGCCTGGGCTACCTTCAGTATCGCTACGGGCCGGTTGTCCTGCGCGGCGGTCGAGAATTCATCAATACCCCTTACGCCAATATGGACTACTATACCTTCAATCCGCGCGCCTTTACTGGCGTTGCCGCGGTCTGGAATGTGCTAGGAGCAGGACAGCAGAAAGATTGGGCGGGCAATGGTCCCCTCAGTCTTTCCGCATCGCCAGCAACCTTGAGTCTGCTTTTTGCGCGCGAGTTTAGTTATGCCAGCCGCTACAGCTCTACGTTCAGCACCGGCAACCGCTATACCAGCGATCATACGAATGGATTCTATACCATCGGTCTTCGCTATCAGACACCCATTATGGGAAACCACCTCGCGGTGCAGCTCTGGGACTATAACTTCTACGGTTTTGCCAATCTTTTCTATGGACAGGCGAATTTTTCTGCTCCCGTGCAGAATAATTTGGCACTCATTGCCGGTTTCCAGATGATTGCCGAGGGTAATTCCGGCGCCGGTGCCAATTATCTACAGACCCTCAATGCGAACTCCGTCGACGCCCATATTTACGGCGGAAGAATCGGCGTGCAATTTGGCAAAGAAAAAGATACCGTCGCCTTAGTGGGTAACTATAGCCCCATAAATTATCATTCCTTTCGCCATGGTGGTCTGATTCACCCGTACAACGATCTCAGCGGAACCGAATATACGACTACCATGCAAACGGGCCTTTCCGACATCGGCCCCGGCTATGCCTACGGAATTGCCAGCAATTTCGGCTTTCTGCAGCATAAGTTTCTCCTCAACGCGAGCTTTATTCGCTATGTTGCCCGTTATGGCTACGGTGGTAGCGCCTATAGCTACAGCGGCGCCTATGGCTTCCCGAGCGGCGAAGCCGTGCCCGATCAAAAGCTCTGGTCGCTGGATGTTGGCTTTTCTTACGATCTGTCTAGCCTATTGCAAGGATTAACGGTCGCCGATTATACCGACATTTCCGTTGCGCAGAACGAGGCAAATTACCCTCAGTACAACAACCCGTATTTCAGTAATCGTTTTTATCTGAAATATCACTTCTGATCATAACAGAGGAGAATTTAATCATGAAGCCAGCAAAAACCCTCGCCCTCAGCATGCTTGCTCTAGGTCTCCTAGTTGCGGAACCCGCCCTTGCCGATTCCGCCTCCCTGAGCGTCATCAATTGGTGGACTGCAGGATCCGAAGCCAAAGCCATGAATGTTTTGGTACAGATGATGAAGGCTGAGGGTGTAAACATCAAAAATGACGCCATTGCCGGTGGTGGCGGTGCGCAAGCGCGAACCATCCTCAAAACTCGACTCATGGAAGGGGAGATTCCTGGCGCTGCCCAGATCAAGGGCGTCGAGATTCAGCAATGGGGTAAGACCGGTTTGCTTGCCAATGTCGACGCCGCCGCAAAGGCGGGAGATTGGGATAAGAATATTCCCGCGGAGATCGACAATTATATGAAATACCGGGGAAATTATGTGGCTGCACCAATGGATCTTCATCGCCTGAATTGGCTTTGGTACAACCGGGCGGTACTCGCGAAGGCGGGAATCACGGCGCCACCACAAAGTTGGAAGGAACTCCTCGCCGATCTCGCCAAAGTCAAGGCCAAGGGCATCATTCCCATGGCTGGTGGGGGAAACGGTTGGATGATTGCCACAGAATTCGATCCGATTGCTTTGGAGACGGGAGGCCCGGCTTGGTACCGTGAGGTCTTTGTGAAATTAGATCCGCAAGCCATCAACAGCCCAACCATGGTCAAGGCCCTGGAGCGATTGCGGCAAATAGAGGCCTACACCCCCAAATCCCTCGCCGGACGGACCTGGAATTACGACACCGGCTTAGTCGCCCATGGTCAGGCTGCCTTTCAAATCATGGGAGACTGGGCCAATGGCCAGTTTGAATTTCTTGGGGTAACACCGGGCGGACCCAAAGTGGGTTGTGTCGCCTTTCCGGGCACCGCCAAAGAATTTATTTACAACGTCGATAGTTTCATCTTTTTCCGACAGCATAACCCAGCCCAGGAGGCGGCGGTAGTCAAACTCGCGGAGACGATGACCAGCCCGAAATTTCAGCTCCTCTTCAACAAATACAAGGGCTCCATTCCCGACCTGATGAATGTTTCACTGAAGGGCTACAACCCTTGCCAACAAAAGTCTCGCGTCCAGTTCCTCGAGGCGAGTAAAGATCAGGGATTAGTGCCGAGTTTTTCCCAGAATATGTCCACTTATGGGCCGACTACCGGGGCTTTCATCGACTCCCTCGATCAATTTTACACCTCTAATGAGAGTCCGCAGGCAGCGGCGGCGGCTATGGCCAAGCGTGTAGAGGTTGCCAAGAGTCAGGATTGATGATGCGGCGGGGCAGGACGCCATTATATGGTTCCCTGCCCCACCAGCAGCATGGGAGATAGATTATGGTGCAGCAGCATAAAAAGAGTTTTCAGCGGCGCGATCAGATTATTGCCGGGCTGATGCTTTCTCCAACCATACTGGCGGCAATCTTTTTTATTTATGCCTTTATTTTATGGACGATTTGGCTGTCACTCACTCGTTCTACCATTCTTCCGAGCAATCACTTTATTGGGCTCGCCAATTATCGGGACCTGTTCGGCAGTAGTCGATGGTGGCGATCCCTCAGCAACCTCGGTGTTTTTGGTGGCTTATATGTGCTGATTTCCATGACAATTGGTCTGGTCCTCGCCATACTTATCGATCAAAAGGTACGCGGTGAGCGCCTATGGCAAATGGTCTTTTTATACCCCATGGCAATTTCCGCAGTGGTTACAGGAGTGGCTTGGCGCTGGCTATTGGATCCCAGCTATGGTCTACAGGCCATCATCCGCTCTCTCGGCTTCAGCCACTTCCATTTTGCCTGGATAGATGATCCCGATCTCGCCATATATACCGTTGTCATCGCCGCCGTTTGGCAGACCTCTGGTTTTATGATGGCTATCTTTCTGGCTGGTCTGCGGGGCGTCAGTGCCGATGTCATCAAAGCCGCGCGTATCGATGGCGCAGGCACGGTTCGTCTCTATACGCGCGTTATATTGCCAAGTATCAGCTCGACATTTTTTGTGGCTTTTATCCTGAGCGCTGGCTTGGCCATTAAGGCCTTTGGTTTGATCATTGCCCTTACCGGCGGCGGCCCTGGCTATAGCACAAATGTTCCTACCATTTTCATGTATGTATTCTCTTTCGAGCGCGGGGAAATGGGCGTAGGTGCGGCAAGCGCACTGATTATGCTGCTGGTAATGATGATCGTGGTGTTGCCATTCGTGCTTTTGGATGCGCGGAGGAGAGCTTGATGAAACGCCTCATGATCTATCTTTTGCTTATCATTGCGGCACTGTTTTTTCTTTTGCCGCTGTATGTGATGTTAGCAACCTCCTGCAAAACGATGCCGGAAATTTATAGCCAAGGTATTCTCGCTCTGCCCAGTCACTGGAATTTTGACGCCTGGCAACATGCCTGGAGCGCTGCGACCATAGGCGCAGGTTCGCAGGGCATCCATCCCTTCTTTTTCAATTCGTTTGAGTTGGTCATTCCCGCAGTAATCATCTCGACCGCCATCGGCGCGATCAACGGCTACATCCTCACCCACTGGCGCTTTCGTGGCGCCAACTTGGTATTTTATTTGCTGTTGTTGGGAACAGTTTTTCCATTTCAGATCATTCTATTGCCCATGGCCTGGGTGCAGGGAAAACTGCACATTGCCGGCACGTTGATTCCCGGTTTAGTCATGGTGCACGTCATCTACGGCTTGGCGTTTACTACCCTTTTTTTTCGCAATTATTACGTCAGCATTCCACATGATTTGGTACGGGCGGCACAGGTCGATGGCGCTGGTTTTTTCCGCATCTTCTGGCGCATCATTTTACCGCTCAGCACTCCGATTATCATGGTCACGGCGATTTGGCAATTCACAATGATCTGGAACAACTTCTTGTTTGGCGTGGTATTTACCAACAGCGATCAGCAACCGGTAACGGTGGCCATCAATGATCTGGTCGATACCGTTACCAGTGTACACATGTGGAATGTTGATATGGCCGCAGCCCTGATTGCCGCAGCGCCCACACTCCTTGTGTATGTGCTAGCGGGAAAATATTTTGTGCGCGGTCTCACTAATGGAGCAATTAAAGGATAGGGCATGGGAAAACTGATTCTGCACGATATTCACAAAAGCTATGGCAAGGAAAAGGTTTTACATGGCATCAATATCGAAACTGGAGAAAACCAATTTCTGGTGTTGATTGGACCATCGGGCTGCGGTAAGACTACCCTGCTCAACATCATCGCCGGCCTTGAGCAGCAAAGCCAAGGGGAGATTCTGCTCAATGATCGCCCGCTGACCCATCTCAGCCCAAAAGACCGAGATATTGCCATGGTCTTTCAGTCCTATGCTTTGTATCCCTCGATGACGGTACGCAACAATATCCTTTTTGGTTTAGAAAACCGTGGGGTACCGAGGGCGGAGAGACAGCAAATTTTGGCAGAGGTAACCAGGATGCTGCAAATCGAGTCGGTTCTCGATCGGCGCCCGCGGCAATTATCCGGTGGACAGCAACAGCGCGTGGCCATTGGTCGTGCAATTGCGCGCCGGCCTTCGCTGTTTTTATTCGACGAACCCCTGTCAAATCTCGATGCCAAACTGCGCGTTGAAATGCGCAGTGAGATTCGACGCCTACATAAGCAGTTGCAAACCAGCATGGTTTACGTTACCCATGATCAGATCGAGGCTATGACCATGGGAGATCTCATCGCCGTAATGAATGGCGGGATTATTCAGCAGCTCGGAAGCCCGGAGGAAATTTATAATAATCCAGCCAACCGCTTTGTTGCAGGTTTTATGGGGTCGCCATCGATGAATTTTGTGCCGGTTACCGTACGGTCGGGAGCAGATGGTCTCGCGCTTCAGGTGCACGGCAAAGAAGGAGGCGAGGTCATACTACCCATTCCCAGACGAATTCAGGCCGCGCTACGTCCACAAGAGGGTCGGGCGATCACTTTGGGCATTCGCCCGGAGCAGATTAGCGATCCAGATAGTGCCCGCGAAGGGGAAGCCCTGCACACTTTGGACTTGCCGGTAGACTTGATTGAGCCAACGGGTCCAGACACCCTCGTGTTTACGCACCTGCTCGGGCATCCCCTGGTGGCAAGAGTGCACCCCAGTACCCAACTCTCCGTCAATGGCAACTGTAGCCTCTCGCTCCACCTGGAACGAGCGGTGTTTTTTGACGCGGACACCGGCAAGCGACTTGCCTGAGGCCGGCAGGGCATGAGGGAAATTGGTGGCGCTTCAGGGACTCGAACCCCGGACACGCGGATTATGATTCCGCTGCTCTAACCGACTGAGCTAAAGCGCCGTGGAGCAGGCATTTAAGCCGCAAGCATCGGTGCTGTCAATAGGGGGCGTGAGCCCCCCGTTGTATTACAACTGCGGCTGTACCCGCATACGCTCGATCTTCTCGAGGCTGCCCCGGGTTTCGACCCGGAATACCCAAGTCACCACCGCCCCCAGGAGGGAGGTCCCCACCAAAATGATCAACAACAGCTGGGTGCCGATGCTGTGCAGCAGAATGGGGAAGAGAAACGCCGTCATCACTGCGCCCACCTTGGCGAAGGAGGCCGCAAAGCCAGCGCCATAGCCACGAATGGCGGTGGGAAAAACCTCTCCGGCAAGAAGATAGGTCTGCGCATTTGGCCCGAGGTTGGTCATGAAGTTAAAGAGCATGAAGCCGGCAAAGAGCAGGATGGTCTTGATCCCGTCGGGCATGGCTAAGGACAAGGCCGCCAGCCCCAAGCCAACCGCGCAGCCAATAAATCCGATGATCTGCAGTCTGATGCGGCCACTGCCCTCGACAAGGGCGATGGCAACCAACACGCCAATCACCAGCAGGACATCGAGAAGGGCCGTACCCTTGGCAGAAATCAACACATTGCTCACCAAGTCATTGAGAGAATGCACGGCATGCGAGGAGCCGAGAATGCTGCCGAGAATCACCGGGGTAAAGATGCCGATGCCGTAGGTACCGAGGTCCTGCAAAAACCACGGTACCGAAGCGAGGAGGGTGGCACGGCGGTTGTCGCGATTGAACAGCACCCCCAAACCGTGCTTTTGCACTTGATGTTGAAGATGCTCACGATCCAACTCAATGTTTTTGGGATATTGTGGCACGCGATGGAGCAGGCGCCGGGTCTCGTGCTCGGCCTCGTCCACACGACCCTTGCTCGCCAGCCAATGGGGGCTATCGCAGATAAAGAAGCGCCCCAGGATAACGAGGAAAGCGGGAATGATGGCGGCCGCGTACATCCAGCGCCATGCATCGATACTATGGTAAGCATCCAACACAACAATGGCGAGCCCCGCACCGACGATGGCGCCAACGGCCTGGAAGGCAAAGGCACCGAGTACCAGGCCACCGCGTCCGTGACTGGGTACGGCCTCGGAAATCACCAAATGCGCCGTCGGGTAATCGCAGCCCAAGGCGAGACCAATACCAAACAGGCAGATGACCATCCACCAAAAACCCTGGCTGAGGGTGAGACCAATCAGAAAGAGTACAAAAAGTACCATCTCAAAGATGAACATCCGCTTGCGACCGAAAACGTCCGAGAGACCGCCCAGGGCCGTTGCGCCAATCAGAATGCCAAAGAGGCCAACCGCAGCGATGATGCCTTTCTGCTCGGCGCCCAGGCCAAAGTCCTGCACAATGAGGGGCAGGGCGATACCGGTCATGAAGATGATGAGCCCCTCAAAAAACTTTCC
>DDOU01000040.1:15190-18387 GCA_002341825.1 Candidatus Igneacidithiobacillus taiwanensis
TTCCTCCCAGAGGTCCTGCTTCGTGGCCGTGCGCGCGAGCACGGATGGGAACAAAGGCGCTTTGCCTTCCCTCGGAGACTAGCACAAGATCGTGACACTTTTATGACAATTCAAGGGGTTGCTGTAGGGGTAGACAAAAGACACTGGGCCAATTTTCTGCCCTGTACGAGATTCGCCGCCCTGCCCGGCTACCCGTCGCCAGTTACCCATTCATCCTTTGCAGATCTCAGCCTCGATCAGAGTGTTATCCAACATTTTCGCTCCAAGACCTCGGTATTCTTTGGCAACAACTGCAGGAAGATCAGCGCAGCAAGCGGCGGCGCAGCAAATAGGCGGCCAAGAGGTAGGCGACCAGGGCGTACGCCAGCAAAACGCCGAGGTGCAGCCAGACGTTACTTGGCAGCTGCCCGGTAAGCAGTGGGCGCAACAACAGCACCGCATGGGTGAGAGGCAACACCAGAGCAATCTTTTGCGCCAGCAGCGGCAGGGTCTTGAGGGGATAGAAAACCCCGCAAAAGAGGAACATCGGGGTCACTGCCAGGGTGAAGTAATACATAAAAAAATCGTAGCTGCGCGACAGCGCCGTAAAGGCCAGGGCGATGGCGCCAAAGCTGAAGCCGGTTAGCAAGATGACCGGCAAGGCGAGTGGCAGCCAGCGCCAATCGATGGCGCCAAAGAGGCTCGCCACCAGGATGATAGCGACGGCACTGATGGCCCCCTTGATGGCACACCAGAGTAACTCACCAAGGACGATATCGCCGATTTGCAGCGGTGTCGCGAGAATTGCCAGATAGGTATTCTGCACCGCCATGCGCGTATACGCGGAGTACAGCCCCTCGAAGGTTGCCGTGTTCATTGCCGAGCTGGCAACGATGCCCGAGGCGATGAAGGTAATGTAGGACATGCCCTCCATGCGCCCCACGAAATGCCCCAGGCCATAACCCAAGGCAAGTAGATAGAGCAAAGGGTCGACAAAATTGCCCAGCAGGCTGGGCAGCAGCAACTTGCGCCAAACCAAAAAATTGCGCCGTAGCAGAGCCAAGGCACCCCAGCCGGGCAAGGCATAGTGGCGTCGCATCATTCTTCTCCCTCCCGCAGCTCCCGCCCGGTCAGGCGCAGAAACACATCCTCGAGGGTGGCCGGACGTTGCAGCAGTTGATAGTCGGGGTCGGCGGCAAAATGGGCGCGTACGCGCTCGGGCTGCGGGTCGAAAAGAAAGAGGGTATCGCCGCTGCGCTCCGCCGCCGCCACTCGTCCCTGGTGCCAATTTTCGGCATCGGGCAGGGCGCCATCACGCCGACGCAATTCCAAGACCTCGCCCGGTATATGCTTCTGGATCATCGCTACCGGCGCATCTTCGGCGAGGATACTGCCATGCTGGAGGATGCCAACACGATCCGCCAAGCGCTCTGCCTCATCGAGATAATGGGTGGTGAGCAGCAAGGTGACTCCCTCGCGCTGCAGGGCACGCAAGCGCTGCCAGAGCAAATGCCGGGCCTGGGGATCGAGGCCCGTAGTCGGCTCATCGAGAAGGAGAAGCTGCGGCTGGTGGATGAGCGCGCGTGCCACCGAGAGCCGCCGTCGCATTCCCCCAGAGAGCGACTGGATGGGGCGCTGCGCAAATTCCTCGAGGGCCATGAAGGCGAGGAGCTCGCGGCTACGCTGGCGGATCAGCGCCGCCGGCAGACGAAAGTAGCGCCCGTAGGTCCAGAGGTTTTCCTCGACGGTAAAATCGGGATCGAGTTGATCCTGCTGCGCCACCACCCCCATGCGCGCGTGGCCGCCGGCAGGCCAATCTGCAAGGGGGCGACCATCGAGGTAAACGCCCCCGGCATCGGGCGCGGTCAGCCCCTGAATGCAGCGGATGGTCGTACTTTTGCCTGCCCCGTTGGGCCCGAGGAGGGCATAGCACTCCCCCACGCCAACGGAAAAGGAGAGATCACGCAGCACCACACGCTGGCCATAGGATTTGGCCAGGCCCGCAACTTCAAGCCGGGGAGAAGGCACGGCAGGGTTGTGCAGCATCGATCCCCGCACCCAGTTGCGCATGGTAGAGATCGAGCAAGGTCTGACTCAGCAAATTCAATTTGCCATGGAAAAAATGGTCGGCAGGCAAGGGCACCCACTCCGGCTGCCGCTCTAGAGACTGCATCCAGGCCCGTACCGCCGCAGGCGGCACCAGCTCGTCATTTTCCCCTTGCACCAGGGTCCATGGGCAAGTGGGCGTCGTCACCCCAGAAAAATCGAAGAGATTGACCGGCGGCGCAACGGTGAGCAAGCGTTCTACCCGCGCATCGCGGGCCGCCACTTGGTAGGCCACGTAGGCACCAAAGGAAAAGCCCGCCAACCAGATGGGAAAGCCTGGGCGACGCTGGGCAATCCAATCGAGCACGGCAAGGCAGTCGTCTACCTCACCACGGCCAGCGTCGTAGCTCCCGGTGCTCTTGCCCACCCCACGAAAATTGAAGCGCAAGGAGGGGATGCCAAGGAGATTACAGGTGCGGCTCAAGTAGTGCACCACTTTGTTGTTGAGGGTACCGCCATAGAGGGGATGAGGATGCAGAATCACCGCGACCACACCGCGAGTCTCCTTCTCGGGGCAGGCGGTGAGGCCTTCGAGAATGCCCGCTGGGCCGGGAATCTCCACCGTCTCGCCAACGCATTCGAGGGCGAGTTCTTGACCGTCGTAGAGGTGACTGCGATCGATGGGCAGCATCAGATACGCAGCCGCTCCACCGGCAGCCCATCGCGCAGATGCGATTCGACGATTTCGCGAACATCCTGCTCATCGACATAGGTGTACCAAACCCCCTCGGGGTAGACCACCGCCAGCGGCCCCTCGCTACAGCGCCCAAGACAGCCGGAGCGATTCACTCGTACCTGTCCCTCGCCGTGTATGCCGAGGGCCTTGGCTTGCTTCTTGGCGGCGTGGAAAGCAGCCGCGGCCTGCCCTCCCTGATTGCAGCACTGCTTCCCATCCTCGCGCTCATTCAAGCAAAAAAAGAGATGGCGCTGATAAAAACCCATGCTTGACCCTCCCCATGCAGGCGGCCATGATAACCCGAAACGGCTGCTTAGGTCAGATCACTGATGAACCCTCTCGATCAAGCCATACTCTCTGTAGACAATGCCTTGCGTACCCTCAGTGGGCACAGCCGTGGCAGTGGTCGCCCCAATCCCGCCGCCAACAGCGCCGA
>DDOU01000040.1:18425-20978 GCA_002341825.1 Candidatus Igneacidithiobacillus taiwanensis
GGCGGCGCGCATGATGCGTGTCAATCATGCCGGCGAAGTGATGGCCCAGGCGCTCTACACCGGGCAGGAAATGGGCACCGATGACCCCGAGCTCGCCAAAGTGCTGCGCAAAGCGCGGGCCGAGGAAGAAGACCATTTGCGCTGGTGTGAGGAGCGTCTCGACGAACTCCACGGTCGTCCAAGCCTTCTCGGCCCGCTCTGGTACGCCACCGCCTGGGGCATGGGCTTCCTGGCGGCGCGCCGCGGCCGCGGTAGTAACCTCGGCTTGGTGGTGGCGGTCGAGAATCTCGTCGAAGAGCATCTCAAGGAGCATTTACAGAATCTGCCCGTGTCCGACGAACGCAGTCGCCGCATCCTCGAACAAATGGAAGCCGACGAACGCGGCCATGCCGAAAAAGCGGAGTCCCTCGGCGCCGTCGATCTACCCACCCCCGTGCGGGTAGCCATGCAAAGCCTGTCGCGGATCGTTACCCGCGGCGCACTCTGGGTGTGAAGGGCAAAGAGATTTTTCAGCGATTCGGCTGGAAAGACTAATTGTGCCGGAGCTTGGATAGCACCGGCAGAGCCCATGCCTGCGGTCTTTAGGCCTTTCCGGTTACCGATGCGGTGGTTTTGCCGCGCGCCACACTCACCCCGGGCAGGTGGATGCGGTACTTGCCCGCCCGCACCGCAGCGGCCATGCCGCCAATGGTCTGCTGACTGAGAAGCTCGATGACCTCGGCCTTGAGCGGCTTCCAGGCGTAGTGCACCGGGCAGGCGGTGGCATCCTCGCATTTTTTGAGTCCCAAAACACAGCCTTGGCCCAGGGGCTTGCGTTCGACGATTTCCACCACGTCGAGAATGTTGCGATTTTCGGCACCGGGGGCGAGAACAAAGCCGCCGCCGCGCCCCTTGCGCGACTCGAGGATACCGCTCTTGCTCAAATCCTGCAGAATCTTGGCGAGATACTGTCGCGGCGGTACGCGCGGATCATCGGGGTCCTTGAGGTACTCCCAAATATCACCACTCAGCACCAACTGCCCCGGCGGCTGGGTAGCCAGGTAGATGAGGGCCTGCAGGGCATACTCACTGGTCTTGCTCAGCAGCATGGCGTCACTCCACCGACTCGACGGTAAAATCGTGGGTGATTTCCGCGGTCTTCGCGAGCATGATGCTCACCGAGCAGTATTTTTCGGCGGAGAGTTGAATAGCATGCGCCACCCGCTTCGGATCGAGATTCTTTCCCTGCACGAAAAACTGCAAATGAATCCGGGTAAAGACCTTGGGATCGGTTTCCGCCCGCTCGGCCGCAATCTCCACCCGACAGGCGCGCACATCCTGCCGCGACTTCTGCAGAATCATCACCACATCGATGCTCGAGCAGCCGCCTAGGCCCATGAGGATCATTTCCATGGGCCGCGCCCCGAGATTATGGCCGCCAATCTCTGCCGCGCCGTCCATTACCAGTGCGTGGCCGCTGTCGGCATGGGCCAGAAAGGCCATTCCACCCGGTCCGGTCCATTCTACTGTCGCTTGCATCGAGTTCTCCTTAGGGGCGACAAACACCCAGCGATTACACTACCGACGCGGCCGGGATGCAATCACCCCGCAAAGAGCTCCTGCAATGCCGCTCCAGGGCTTGCGGCACGCATCAACCCCTCCCCCACCAAAAAGGCGTGAATACCGGCTTGGCGCAGGGTAGCCACGTCGTCGCGGCTGCGGATACCGCTCTCGCTGATCAAGAGGCGATCTGCGGGCACGGCAGAGAGTAAGTCGATACTGCGCTGGATGTCGGTGTCGAAGCGGCGCAAATCGCGGTTGTTGATGCCGATGAGCGGCGTGCGCAGGCGCAAGGCACGCTCGAGCTCCGCGGCATCGTGAGACTCGACCAAAACCGCCATGCCGAGCTCCTGCGCTGTGGCCTCGAGCTCCGCCATCTGCGCGTCGGAAAGGGCGGCAACGATCAGGAGGATGGCGTCGGCGCCAATGGCCCGCGCTTCCCAGACCTGATATGGATCGATGAGAAAATCCTTGCGCAATACCGGCAGGCTGCAGGCCGCTCGTGCCGCGCTCAAGTAGCTGTCACTGCCCTGAAAAAAACTCTCGTCGGTGAGCACCGACAGGCAGGCAGCTCCATGTTGGGCATAGTCGCGGGCAATCTCGACGGGATTGAAATCGGCACGGATCACCCCCGCCGAAGGCGAAGCCTTTTTGATCTCGGCAATTACCGCCGCCGTACCCGCCGCCACCCGTGTTTGCAGGGCACCGACAAAATCTCGCGGCGGTGCCGCCAGCCGTGCCGCTGATTGCAGGTCGGCAAGGCCCAAGCGGGCTTGGCGCTGAGCCAGTTCGCGGCGTTTTTCCGCCAGAATTTTTTGTAGAATGTCTTCCACCCTAAACCTCCCGAGCAAAGCGCAGCAGGTCCTGCCACTTCTGCCAAACGGCACCGGCGTCGAGCACTTCCCGTGCCCGCTCCACACCCGCAGCGAGGCTAGCGACCACATCGGCGGCGTAGAGGGCCGCACCGGCGTTGAGGAGGACGATGTCGCGCCGCGGCCCCGGCTGGTTCTGTAA
>DDOU01000040.1:21046-28168 GCA_002341825.1 Candidatus Igneacidithiobacillus taiwanensis
AGCCGATAGCGATGAACCTCGGCAGCCCGCAGTTCCGCCACCTCGGTGGGTCCGGACAGGCTGATTTCATCCAGACCGTCATGGCCATGCACGACCAAGACGTGGCGGCCGCCGAGCTCCCGCGCCGCCTCGGCGAGCGGCGTCAACCAGGCTTCGCTGTATACCCCAAGCACCTGATGCGGGGCCGCCGCCGGGTTACTGAGGGGACCCATGAGATTGAAGAGCGAGCGGATTCCCAGTTCCTTGCGCGGGCCGACGGCATGGCGCATGGCGCCGTGGTGTGCCGGGGCAAAGAGAAAACCGATGCCCACGGTCTCGATACAAGCAGCCACCTGTGCCGGCGTGAGATCGAGGCGCAGCCCCAAGGCCTCGAGCACGTCGGCGCTACCGCTACGCCCGGATACCGCACGATTCCCATGCTTGGCCACCCGCGCCCCGGCCGTCGCTGCCACCAAGGCGGCCGCGGTAGAGATGTTGAAGGTATTGCAGGCATCACCACCGGTGCCGCAGGTATCCACCAAATGATCGGTGTCTACCGTTACCCGGGTCATGAAGGCACGCAGGGCACGGGTCGCCCCTACCAGCTCCTCTACCCGCTGCCCCTTCATGCGCAGGCCCATCAGTAAGGCGCCCAATTGCGCTGGGGTCCACTCGCCGCGCATGACCGCCGCGAAGATCTCCTCGCTCTCCCGCGCCGAGAGATCCTGACCGGCAATGATCCCTTCGAGAATCTCCCGTGTCGCCCTCATCGACCATCTCCCTGCAAAAAATTATCGAGAATGTCTTTGCCGTGGGCGCTGAGGATGGATTCCGGATGGAACTGCACTCCCTCCACCGCGAGCTCGCGATGGCGCAAGCCCATGATCTCGCCCGACTCCACCCAGGCGGTCACTTCCAAGCAAGCGGGCAGGCTGGCGCGATCGACAATGAGGGAGTGGTAGCGGGTAGCCGCGAAGGGGCTCGGCAAACCAGCAAAAACCCCCTGGCCGCGGTGGTGGATGGGAGAGGTTTTGCCATGCATGACTTCCGGGGCGCGCACGACCTGACCACCAAAGACCTGGCCGATGGCCTGATGGCCGAGACAGACCCCAAGGATGGGAATGCGACCGGCAAAGTGGCGGATCACCGCGGTGGAAATGCCGGCCTCGTTAGGGGTGCAGGGCCCCGGCGAGATGCAGATGCGCGCCGGGGCCAAGGCCTCGATTGCCGCCAGGGTGATGGCATCGTTGCGCTCCACCCGCACTTCGGCGCCCAGTTCGGCAAAGTACTGGACGAGGTTATAGGTGAAGCTGTCGTAGTTATCGATCATCAACAACATCAGACGATCCTCCCTTCGGGATCCAAGCCGTTTTCGGCAATGTCCACGGCGCGGAACATCGCCCGGCGCTTGTTGAGGGTCTCTTCCCATTCTGCCGCCGGCTGGGAATCGGCCACGATGCCCCCTCCTGCCTGAATGTGCAGCTGCCCGTCTTGGACCACGGCGGTACGAATGGCAATGCAGGTATCCATGTTTCCGTTCCAGCCCCAATAGCCCACGGCCCCGGCGTAGACCCCCCGCGCTACCGGCTCGAGCTCACGGATGATCTCCATGGCGCGGATCTTCGGTGCTCCCGATACGGTGCCAGCGGGAAAGGTAGCACGCAGGGCATCCATGGCGTCGAGACCCGGCCGCAGGCGGCCAACTACCTGCGAGACGATATGCATGACGTGGGAATAGCGCTCGACGGCAAAAGATTCGGTCAGACGCACCGAGCCGGTTTCGGCAATGCGCCCGACGTCGTTACGCGCCAGATCGATGAGCATCAAATGCTCAGCGCGCTCCTTGGGATCGGCGAGAAGCTCCGCCTCCAGGGCACGGTCGGCCGCCGGGCTCGCCCCGCGTGGGCGCGTACCGGCAATGGGGCGGACCGTTACTTCGCCATCTTCCACCCGCACCAAGATTTCTGGCGAGGAGCCCACCAGCTGGGTCTTACCAAGGTCGACATAAAATAAATACGGCGACGGATTGATACGGCGCAGGGCACGGTAGAGATCGAGGGGTGGGGCGCCAAAGGGGATGGAGAGACGCTGCGAAGGCACCACCTGCATCACGTCACCCGCGGCAATGTAGGCGCGGATCCGCTCTACCGCTGCCTCATAACCGGCGCGACTGAAGCTCGCCTGAAAATCCTCCTCGCCTACTCGTCCCCGTCGTTCGCTCGTGGGCTGTGCCGGCAGGGGACCACGCAGTCGCTCCTCGAGTTCCGCCAAGCGTGCCCGCCCACGCTCGTAGGCATCGGGTTGCTGAGGATCAACCTGCAGGAGCAAGCGCAGGGTGCCGCGCAGGTTGTCGAAGAGCAGGATTTCGTCGGCCACCAGCAATTGGATTTCCGGCAACTGCAAAGGGTCGGGCAAGGCGGGGCGGCGCGCCAAGCGCGGCTCGATGTAGCGAACGATATCGTAGCCGAAGTACCCCACCAGACCGCCACTGAAACGATCCGCCAACCCAGCAACAGGGGCGGCGCGGAAGCGGCTGCGAAAGGCGCTGACCCAGGCGAGGGGATCGGTGGCTTGGCACTGCTCCTGCACTACGCCATCGACAAAACGCTGGATCCTCTGGCCGCGAATTTCGATGCGTTCGCGCGCCGGCAAACCGATGATGGAGTAGCGGCCCCATTGTTCGCCGCCCTGCACCGACTCGAAGAGATAGGCATAGGGGCCATCAACGACCTTGCAATAGGCCGACAGGGGGGTGTCGAGATCGGCAAGGATCTCGCGCGATAGGGGGATGCGATTGTAGCCCTCGCGAGCGAGGGCAGAGAACTCGGCAGCAGAAATCACGGCTTCACCTCGTGGCAACAAGTAATGGAAATGGATCAGCTCCTTACGAGCGGCGCCATCGCCCCTTGCCCACGTAGATGAAATTTCCGGTCATGAATGCCCTTCCCCATGCCGCAAAACGGCCAACAATTCGGGCATGGTATCGATAATGGCATCGGCTGCCAAGTCGGTGAGCGGCATATCGCCGCGGTACCCGTAGCTGACACAGACCACCGGCATCCCTGCCGCTTTTGCTGCTTGGGTGTCGTTGATGGAATCCCCCACCAACAACCCGGCCTCGGGCGCATGACCAAAATGGCTGGCGGCATGGGTGAGCGGGAGCGGATCGGGCTTTTTGCGCGGCAGGCTATCGCCGGAAAGCACCAGATCGAAATAGCGCCGCAGCCCAAAATGCTCCAGCAGGGGTTCGGTGAACTGTGCCGCCTTGTTGGTAATGCACACCAAAGGCAGCTTGCCGTGCAGGGCCGCCAGGGTCTCCGGCACCCCATCGTAGGGGCGACTGTGCGCCCAGAGATGCTCCCCGTAGTAGCGGGAGAAGGCGGGCATGGCCGCCTCCAGCTCCGCTTCGCTGGGCTCCGCCTCGATGGCCAAGGCACGGCGCATGAGCTCGCGCACCCCGTTGCCAATGAAACCGCGAATCACCGGCATGGGTGCGGCTGGTCGCCCCAGGGATTCGAGGACATGATTGGCCGACGCCGCCAGATCCGGGGCGGTATCGATGAGGGTGCCATCGAGGTCGAGGAGCAGAAAGCGGGGCGAGAAGCTCATGCCAGGGCAGCCCGGAAGGCAGCGATGGTCGCCTTGTAGTCCGGGGTGCCATAAATGGCGCTGCCTGCCACGAAGACATCGGCACCCGCATCCGCCACTTGGCGCACATTGTTGACCTTGATGCCGCCATCCACTTCGAGCTCGATCGCCTTGCCCGTTGCTTCGATGCGTTTGCGGATGGCCTCGATCTTGCGCAGGCTGTAATCGATAAAGCTCTGGCCGCCGAAGCCCGGGTTCACGCTCATCACCAGCACCAGATCGATGCTCTCGAGGATGTAATCGAGCACCGAGAGGGGGGTGGCAGGATTGAGGGAAACCCCGGCCTTACAACCCAGACTATGGATGAGCTGCACCGTGCGGTCGAGGTGAATGGTACCTTCCGGGTGGACGGTGATGATGTCGGCCCCGGCCTTGGCAAATTCGGGGATGATGGCATCCACCGGGCTGATCATCAGATGCACATCGAGGGGCTTTTTGGTGTGCGGCTTGATGGCCGCGGCCACCAGCGGGCCAATGGTAAGATTGGGGACGAAATGGTTGTCCATCACATCCACATGAATGTAGTCGGCACCGGCCTCGTCTACCGCACGCACCTCCTCGCCCAACTTGGCGAAGTCGGCGGAGAGGATGGAAGGAGAAATCTTGAACTGGCTCATGGGAAACTCCTCAAAGAACAGGAAAGCGCCCGCAGGCGCCCTCCTCACCAGGTATGGGCGACGAGCTTAGATCCCGGTTACCCGCGGATCCAATTCACCCTTCGTATAGCGCTTGACCATCGTATCCATGGGGATGGCCTTGATTTTGCTGGCCTGACCGGCGGTACCAAAGGCCTCGTAGCGCTGCTTGCAAATGTCGCGCATGGCATCGATGGAGGCCTGCAGGAACTTGCGCGGGTCGAAGTTCTTGGGGTTTTTGTACAGGCTCTGCCGCACGGCCCCGGTAGCCGCCAAGCGCAGGTCGGTATCGATATTGACCTTGCGCACGCCATACTTGATGCCTTCCTGAATCTCTTCCACCGGTACACCGTAGGTCTCGCCGATGTCTCCGCCAAACTCGTGGATGATCTTCAGCCAGTCCTGGGGGACAGAGCTGGAGCCATGCATGACCAAGTGGGTGTCGGGAATCCGCTCATGGATTTCCTTGACCCGGTCGATGCGGAGAATTTTGCCGGTAGGCGGCTGAGTGAATTTGTAGGCGCCGTGGCTGGTGCCGATGGCAATGGCCAGGGCATCGAGCTTGGTCGACTTGACGAAGTGCGCTGCCTCGTTGGGATCGGTAAGCAGCTGGTCATGGCTCAGGCAACCTTCGGCGCCAACGCCGTCTTCTTCGCCAGCCATGCCGGTCTCCAAGGAGCCGAGGCAGCCGAGTTCGCCTTCCACCGACACGCCGACCGCATGCGCCATCTCCACCACCTTGGCGGTAACGGCAACGTTGTAATCATAGCTGGCCGGGGTCTTGGCGTCTTCGAGAAGGGAGCCGTCCATCATCACACTGGTAAAGCCGGAGCGGATGGCCTGAATGCAGACTGCGGGGCTGGCGCCATGATCCTGGTGTAGCACCACGGGAACGTCCGGATATTCTTCCACCGCCGCCAGGATGAGATGGCGGAGAAACGGCTCACCGGCATACTTGCGGGCGCCAGCCGAAGCCTGCAGGATCACCGGCGCGTCGACGGCGGCAGCGGCCTCCATGATTGCCCGGACCTGTTCCAGGTTGTTGACGTTGAATGCAGGGATACCGTAACCGTGCTCGGCGGCGTGATCGAGCAGTTGCCGCAGGGATACCATTGCCATCGTTCTTACCTCACTAGCAGTAGAAAAAATCGTCTTACATCACACCTGGCTGGCCGCACCAACACGTACCAGCTTGAGGGTATTCGTACCACCGGGCGCCCCGATGGGCTCACCAATGGTGATCAGGATGAGGTCGCCGTCACGCACTGCGCCGCGCCGTCGCAGCTCGTCCTCGGCAGCACGCATTACCTGCAAGGGATCGTCGTGCCGACTTTGCGGGAAATTGACCGGGTGTACACCACGATACAGGGTTACCTTGCGCCGCGTATAGACCTGCGGGGTCAGGGCATAGATCGGCACCCGAGAATCGGCTCGCGACAGCCACAACGCCGTCGAACCGCTCTCGGTAAAGGCCGCGATGGCAGTGATGGGCGCCCGCTGGGTCGCCAAAATGGCCGCTGCAGCGATGGTCTCATCTACCCGTTCCAGGCGCCGTTCCGAGAATGGTTCCGCCACTTGGCAGGGCATCTGCCGCTCTACTTCGAGGCAAGTGCGCGCCATGGCCGCCACCGCCTCGACGGGATACTGACCAGAGGCGGTCTCGGCCGAGAGCATGACCGCGTCGGTGCCATCGAGCACGGCATTGGCAACGTCCGAGACCTCGGCTCGGGTGGGAATCGGCTGATGAATCATCGATTCCATCATCTGCGTTGCGGTAATGGTAAGGCGGTTGTAGCGATGCGCCATGGCGATGATGCGCTTTTGCACCGGCGGCACCGCCGCGTCACCAATTTCCACACCCAAGTCGCCCCGCGCGACCATGACCGCCTCAGAGGCAGCTAGGATATCCTCGATCGCGTCCACTGCCTCGGCACGCTCGATTTTGGCCACCAGGGCGCCATGCCCGCCCGCTGCCCGAAACAAGCGTCGGGCCTCGTCCATGTCCGCGCCGCTACGCGGAAAGGATACGGCAAGATAATCAGCCTCCAGCCGCGCCGCGGTGATGATATCCTCGCGGTCTTTGTCGGTGAGGGCTGGAGCCGTGAGACCACCGCCGGCGCGATTGATGCCCTTGTTATTGGAGAGCTCGCCGCCTTGGGTGACACGGGTATGGATCTCGCGGCCCTCGACCTTTTCCACCCAGAGCTGAATCATGCCGTCGTTGAGGAGCAAGGTGGCACCGCGTTCGACGTCGTTGATCAGCTCCGGGTAGGTGACCCCGACTCGCTCTTGGTTACCCAAAGTGCAGTCAATGTCGAGGATGAAGGGATCGCCTTCGCGCAAATGGATCTTACCGTCGACAAACTTGCCGATGCGAATCTTGGGGCCTTGCAGATCCGCCAGCACGCCGATGGCGCGCCCATGGGCGCGGGCGCGCTCCCGCACCAACTCCGCCCGCCGCACGTGATCTTCCGCGCTGCCATGGGAGAAATTGAGGCGGACGACGTCGAGCCCCGCCTCGATCAGGCGATCGATGACCTCTGGCGAGGAACTGGCTGGCCCCAGAGTGGCCACGATCTTGGTACGGCGAATCACAAAATTACCCCCGGCTGCGTGCCTCGAGAATCTCAAAAGCTGGCAGGGTCTTGCCCTCCAAAACTTCGAGGAAAGCCCCACCACCGGTGGAGATATACCCAACCTTGTCGGCAATACCGTATTTGGCAATGGCTGCCAGGGTGTCGCCACCGCCAGCGATGGAGAAAGCCGGACTCGCGGCGATAGCCATGGCCAGTGTCTTGGTGCCATTGGCAAAGGCATCGAACTCGAAGACCCCCACCGGCCCATTCCACACGATGGTGCC
>DDOU01000062.1:0-951 GCA_002341825.1 Candidatus Igneacidithiobacillus taiwanensis
CTGGCGCCTCGGCAATCAGTTCGGCACCATGCGCGCCGCGTTCGCGCAGATGCTTTTGTATCTTTTCCTCGAGACGCTCCAGGGCAAAGGGCTTGACGAGATAGTCGATAGCGCCACCTTGCAGGGCGCGCACTGCCTCTTCGATCGTTCCCCAAGCGGTCATCATCAATACGGGCGGCGCCTGCCGGCGCTCGCGCAAGGCTGCAAGGAGGCCATAGCCATCCAGCGGGTGCATCTGTACGTCACTCAGGATCAAGTCCGGCGCGAAGCGATCCAACTGCGCCAGCGCCGCCTCGCCATCACCGGCCAACGCCAGGGTATAGCCACGCTCGGTCAAGGCCTCTTGCAGCACCTCGGCAAAGTCTGGATCATCCTCTACCAGCAAAATCTTGGCGGCAATTTGGGATTTTTTGGGCATCTCTACTCCTCTCGACTGGCGAGGGGATCGGGTAGCTGCGCCGTGGGGATCTGCAATACGAAACAAGCCCCCGGCTGTGCATCTTCCACCCACAATTCTCCCCCCATACTAACGGCAAAGTTCTTGGCAATACTCAGGCCAAGTCCGGTGCCGTCGCGCCGAGTGCTGACGAAGGGCTGAAAAATCCGCTCGCGTTGCGCTTCCGGGACCCCCGGACCAAAGTCGCGAACGCGCAGGGTCCAATACCCTGAGGCTGCCACGCCCTGGACTTGCACAACGCTGGCCGCAGGAGCAAACGCCAGAGCATTCTGTAACAGATTGCTCAGCACACTGATCCAAACATCCGCCGTTCCCGTCAAAATCCAGTCGCCTTGCCCAAGATCCATCTGTAGTTCGACATTTTTTTGACGATAGAGGGGAACAAAGATCCGCTCCAGTCCCATGGCGATCTCTCCCAAGCTAACACCGCCCTCCTCCGGCAGCCTCCCACGGAGATACTGCAGCATAGCGTCGATAATGCCCTGCAGATGGCG
>DDOU01000062.1:980-4512 GCA_002341825.1 Candidatus Igneacidithiobacillus taiwanensis
GGCTGCAACTGCCCGACAGCGAGCAGGGCAGTTGCCAAGGGCGTGCGCAGCTGGTGGGCCAGGGCCGCCATGGTCTCGCCCAAGGCCGCCAAACGCTCGCGGCGCTGGCTTGCCGCCTCCCGCTCGCGCACCTCTGTCACATCCTGCAAGAGCAAGATCTTGCCCCCATCCCCCGCCAGGGTGGTAACGGCTATCGCCAAACGGCGGCGTCCCGAAGCGCTAGCCACCACCCCTTCTGCCCCACCGGCCTGAATCTCGAGACCGGACCGATGCGGCCAAGTCCAGTCTCGTTCCGTGGTATGGAGCAAGCGCTCCGCCGCCGGATTCATCTGCTGAACCCGCCCCTGCGGATCGAGGAGCAACACCGCCCCCGGCAACATTTCCAATAGCAAGGAGAGGCGCTGGCTCAGCGCTTCTCGCGCCTGCAATTCCTCGCGCAGTCGCTGATTGGCAGCGGCCAGTTCCCCGCTCAGGCGATGCACCTCGGCCTGCAGGGTACCGTAGGCCTCGCTCAGCTCGCGTGACGCATCATTGAAGAGCGCAAAGGCCTCGAGGAGCTGCGCAGCATCCGGTACGTTGGTGGGGCCGGTCACGGTCATCCCCGTCCGGGCTGAATGGCATACTTGCGTAATTTTTCGACCAGGGTGGTGCGCCGCAGGCCGAGACGCTCCGCAGCCCGAGCCACCACGTGATCACAGATCTCCAGAGCCTGCAGGATGAGGTGACGCTCGATCTCCTCGAGATATTCCTTGAGGTCAAAGGGACCATCGGGCAGGGTCGGCGCGGCAGAAACCGCCATCGAGAGGGAAACATCTTCCTCTGGCACTCCCGACCACACCGCTCGCAGGGCATCGGATTCCGTCTCTAGGACCTCCCGCCCTCGGCGCATATGTAGAGGGAGATCGTCCAATTGCACCTCTTCGCCGGCGCGCAAAATGCTCAACCGTTCAACCAGATTTTGCAGCTCGCGCACATTGCCTGGCCAAGGATGCTCTAGGAACAGCTGTCGCGCCGCGGCAGAGAGGGTAAAGGGCGCAAAGCCATCCTTGGCCCGTTCCACAAGAAAATGCTCTAAAAGCAAAAAGACATCATCGCCACGCTGACGCAGAGGGGGCAATTCGACCGGAAAAACGTTGAGGCGGTAGTAGAGATCTTCACGAAACAAGCCCTCGCGAATCCGCTCTTCCAGATTGCGATGGGTAGCCGCGATGATGCGCACGTTTGCCTCCCGCGGCTTGCTGCCCCCTACCCGCTCGTACTGATGCTCCTGCAACACCCGCAGCAGCTTAACCTGCATCGACGCGGTCATTTCCGCCACTTCGTCGAGAAAAAGCGTTCCGCCTTCCGCGAGTTCAAAGCGCCCCTTGCGCGTCAGCAATGCACCCGTAAAGGAACCCTTCTCGTGGCCAAAGAGCTCACTTTCCATCAATTCCGGCGGAATCGCACCGCAATTGAGCGCCACGAATGGTCCGCGCGCGCGCGTGGAATGCTGGTGCAGGCACTGGGCAACCACCTCTTTGCCCGTGCCCGACTCCCCCAGAATCAAAACCGTGGTATCAGTAGCGGCCACCTTGCCGAGTAGCCGGGTAACGTTGCGTAGAATCTCGCTGTGCCCCACCAAGCCGCAGCTTTCTCGCGACAGAGAGCGACGATCCCGAAAATCCTGTGCGATGGTATTCTCGACTACGCTGTCCATCCACTTCCTCGTGTTTTGCCTCTTGCTTCTGCTTCCCGCAGACGCGCTATTGCTCGACGATGATGGCGGAAGATTAGTCGATCCAGCATTTCCTGCACGCCGGCACTGAGAGTGAAACGCAGTATCCAGGATGGCGCTCGATCGCCAGAAGCAATCACCTCTACCTCTTGCCCTGGCAGGAGCAAAGGCAAGGCGAGGTGTGTCTGCAAATACAAGGCGGCACAAGGATAGCCAGCAAACGCAGGGTCCGCCGCGGAGTGGACCTGCAGCGCGTCAGTGCGCAGCTCACAAAAATTGCGCGGTGGCAGAGTGGAACGAGCGAGGATATCGGCGCTTAGTAGGGTAAGGAGGAGATCGATCTTGGTCTGCAAATGCCGCTGTCCAGAGCGCTCTCCCTCGTCGGCTATCAAGGCCTCTTCTTCCCAAGTCGAAAGCGCGCGCAACAACACCAGATTGTTGCGCATCAATGCGGAAAATTCTTCTTTCTCACCCGACCAGGAGCGCATCTCTACGGGCAGATGAGCGCCAAGGACTACCCCAGCTTGCAGCATATTCTCTCTCCGAGTTTGGGAGAGAGGATAGAGCCTCAAGCGCGATCGAGCAAACCCCGCCAAGCATCGCGCAGGTCTTCCAAGACCGGGCGACATGCCGCCAGCGCTTCGAGATCGTCAAAAATATTCGCAGTAGCAAGTTTTTCTAGAACGAAACGGTAAAGATTTTGCAGATTGACGGCGATTTCTCCGCCGCGCTCCAGATCCACACTCGCTAGCAGATGTGCCGTCAACTGATAGGCTTTGTCCATTGCTTCCGCCTTGGCGCCAATCTGTTGCGCGCGGATGGCCAACTCTGCCCGTCGCAGATATTCCAGTATCCCTTCGAGGCCAAGCAGAACCAGGCGATCCGTCGAAACTCCCTGTTGGCCTACCTGCCGGTATGCCTGCACTGCACTCATTGCCGCTGCCATGTTTTCGGGCTCCTTTAACCGGCGGAAGAACTGCTACTAGAGGAAGACGAACTCGATCCCGCAGCGTAGAAGGCATTGAGATACTGGCCCGTCGATTGCAGGCTCGCCAATTGCGCCTGCATGGCAGCAAACTGCTGGGTCAACAGGGCGGTTTGATTACTGGCCGACTGTTGCAGTGTGGCAATCTGGGCGTTGAGCCCGTTGATGGTCGAATTGATGCCATTCTGCGCTGCGCTGATAAAGCCATTCTGCGAATTCAAGGCCTGATTGAGCAGACTATTCATCTGTTGATACAAGCCCTGACTCAAAGACACCGTACCCAAATTGCCCGTACTGGTGCCCAAAATCTTCAGCTGCAAACCGAGGGCATTGCCCGGCCCGGTCACCGTCATATTCTGGCCAACGCCGCTCGTGGCCTGACCATTGACGGTACCCATCACGTCCGTGCCCGAAGCTGCCAGGGTGCGGGTCCCGATTCCGGTACCGCCGCTGGCGACGTCGGAAGACACCGTAAACGCCTGCGCCGAGCCATATTGGGTCGACTGCAGTTGCAAAATGCCATTATCGTTGCTTGCCGTGATACCGGTCATGCCGCTTTGCTGCAAGGTGGCATTGATGGTATTCACTACTGCCGCCAGACTGCTGCCGGCGCTCAAGCCGACGACGACAGTCTGCGAGCCCGAGGCAAAGGTCAGGCTCTCGCTCTGCGCGAGCCCACCACTCGGAAAGGCCGAAGCGGCGGTAATGGTCGCCCGGCTCGCCGCCTGGGAAATATTCACGGCATATACCCCAGCCTGGGTCGATCCGCTCGCCCCCACGTATTGCACACTGCTGTTGCTGCTTTGGCCGGCCTGCCCAAAAAGACCCACAAC
>DDOU01000062.1:4532-9565 GCA_002341825.1 Candidatus Igneacidithiobacillus taiwanensis
CTGCTGAGGCCCAAGCCCACGGAACCCAAAGAGTTATAGCTCGCCCCCGAAGACAGACCAACGCCCGGATTGGAAATTAGATTGAGGAGTTGGGTACGCAGACCATTGACCGCCGCATTACCCAAGAGCGGCCCTCCGGAACCCGCTTGGGCATTATAGGCCGTCAGTTGGTTGATGGTGGTCATGGTCTTGTTGAAAGCGCTCACGAAACTCTGCACCGTGGTCACGAAAGCGCTATTGTTTGCACTGACTTGTAGGGTGGTGCTGCCACTACTCGCCTGTAAGAGATTCAGGGTGACGCCGGGAATAGCGCCAGAGATGGTGTTACTGCTGCTGGTGACGGCTAACCCGTTGATACTCAATGAAGCATTCTGCGCCGCCTGACTCAAACTCATGCCACCCGAACTGCCTGAGCTATAACTCAAACTTCCCAGGCTTCCAGTAGCGCCGCTGACCGCCACGGTAAACGACTGATCGACGCCGGTTTGTGTTCCCGTCAAGGTCAGACGATAGCCACTGCCATCGTAAATGACACCCGCTGTCACTCCCACGTTGGCCTGGTTGATGGCTTGCGCGATGCCATCCAGACTATCGTTGTCGCTATTGATGACGACATTCTGCACGGCACCGCTACCAACCTGAATCTGCAACGTGCCGGTGCCCAGGCCACTACTGGTATTGGCGAAGCTTTGCGAATACACACTTTGCGCCTGCGCCAAAACTATATTGCTCAGGTTGTAGCTACCTGGTTGCGCATTGGCGCTCGCGGTAGCCGTTGCCAAGGAGCCATTGGTCACCGTCGCCGTGCGATTGTTGGTGCTGCCAATGTTCTGCAATGAAGCCAAAGCCGACTGCAGACTCGACAGGCTACTCTGCAGAGTACCCCAAGCGCTCAACGTAGTCTGCTGGGTACTCTCCTGGTTTTGCAGCAACGTGATGGGCGCCTGGTAAGCGGCACTCAAATTGGTAATCAAGCTCTGCACATCAATACCGCTGACCAGACCGGAAAGGGATGCCGCCATTGCTTTCTCCTACGCTTTGTTCTGCAATAACAAGCCCACGGGGTTCTCGGAATTTGCCGCCTTGGCGACTTGACTCGCGGGCAAATAATAAGAAAAAAATACCTGTTTGGTTACTTTATCGCTCAACTGAATCAACACTTGATTAGGATGCCCACCATTGGGATCCAAGCCGGCCTCCAGCAAATAGGAAGGGTGGGCCTCGGCGATTTTGTCCTGCAATTTATGAATGGAATTTTGCAAATCCTGATGCTTGGTTGCCTCGGCAGAATTTGCCTTGGCAGCTTGTCCATTTTCACCCTTCGCCACACCCAAGGATGTGGGTAGAGTGACAGAGTCCCTACCGATAGGGCCGATTTGCGTGCGCACAGATGCACTATCCATGACTACACCTCATTTTCGTGACCCTCCCGGGCGCCCCCGGGAGGTTGAGTCTTTCACGTTACGGCAGAAGCTTGAGGTAACTCTGCTGTAGAGCGTTTTCCTGCGCCAAGGTAGAGATACCCGCCTGCTGCAGGATCTGGTACTTAGTCAGCTGCGAAGTCGCCTGCGCGATATTCGCATCCTGCACCACCGACTGTGCCGACTGCAGATTGGTTGCCGTCGTTTGGGCGTTGGTTACCGAAGCCTGGATACGATTCTGGATGGCACCGAGTGCTCCATTCTGCTGGTTCAGATAATTGATCGCCTGATCCAGGATACTGATGGCTCGCTGGGCCCCGGCTGCCGTAGTGATGTTAATATTTGCGACTGCCGAGCCGGTCAAAGATGCCGCACCAGAGCTGTAACCGATATTGCCGCCACCGCTCAACGAGTACGAGCTAGACGACTGAAACTGCACAACCCCCTGGAAAAGCGCCGTACCCGAGCCAGTTCCAGACGAGAGCGTGCCAATCGTATTCCCGCCCGAACCCAACGCACCGAGAGAACCCGTGCCTGTAAAGCCGGAGACCAGAATGTTGTTGCCATTAGAGTTCGTCAATACCAACTCGGTCTGACCGTTAACGACTTGCGTAGAAGCCGAGGTGCCGGTAACGGCAGCCTGATTGTTGATCGCGGTAACCAAAGAGCTGAGGTCGGGCTGACCGTTACTGCCAGTCGTCACATCCGCCGAAATGTTGACCGTGTTCGACGGATTTCCGCTGGTGCCATTACTGAGGGTAAAGCTAAAAGTCCCTCCGGTTACTGCAAAAGAAACACTGGTGTAGGCTTGCGCACTGACTCCCGTCTGTGCGGTGACGGCATTGACCGAGGCAGCAATATTAGCAGCAGATTCTCCATTGGAGGTGACATTCACCGCCGCCGTACCCACCGAACCGGCAATGTCAAACGTCCCAGAGGTGAAGTTACCGCTACCGGTGGAGTAAGTGAAGGCGCCGCCCGGGGCATAGCCACCCTGCACATACGCCCCACTGGTATTATAAATTGCTCCCGAAGTAGCGGCAGTATAGTTCCCCATCGCGTTGGTTTGCGTATTGCCCACCGCCACATTGATGATCTGATTGCTGTTGGCACCGACCTGGAAGGCAGCACCAGCAAAGGTACCATCCAAAATATTCTGCCCGTTGAACTGGGTCTGGGTCGCGATGGTCTGGATTTGCGCCAGGAGTTGGCTCACCACACCCTGCAGAGCCTGCCGATCGGACGTAGTGTTGGAGGCATTTGCCGCCTGCACTGCTGTCGTACGAATCTGCTGCAAGATGCTCGTTTGGTTCTGAATTGCCCCAGTTGCCGTCTGCACCAGCGATACGCCCTGGTTGCCGTTCGAGATGGCCTGATTCAACCCGTTGATTTGCGTCTGAAAACGCTGGGCAATGGCGTAGCCAGCGGGATTATCCTGGGGGCCATTGATGCTCTTGCCCGTCGACAACTGCTGCAGATAAGTATTGAGATTTCCCTGGGTGCCGTTGAGGGCATTGAGGGTGTTCAACGCCGAGGTATTCGTGTTGATGATACCGGAAATAGCCATGATACTGCTCCTTTCTTAGGGTGAATTTGGCGTCCGTGCCAACGTGAGATCCTTCCCACAACTCCCTTAACGACACCCCGTAAAGAAACTTGAATCCCCATTGCGCTGATCCACATCGTTACCAAAACCATGCAGCATCACTCCCGCGATGCTCCCCGCATCTGCTGTTGCGTCAGGGGCATATTTTGAGTACGATTCGCACTCCTCGGTCCCCATCGTCTAGTGGCCTAGGACACCGCCCTTTCACGGCGGTAACGGGGGTTCGAACCCCCCTGGGGACGCCAAAAAACAGTGGCCCACGCAGCGCTGCGTGGGCCACTTTTACTTTCCTCCACAACTGTGAGGGATCAGCTCCCCTCGATGTGCGCAGAAATCGACATCGTTTTACCATTGATGTCGAGGAGCTGCAGCTGATACGGACCATCTCCCGTGCCAATAAAGCCTGACGAATCACTCACGGGCAAGTGCACCGTGGCCGCCGCACCAAGGCCTGCTTTCAAGCCCAGCACGCTGTCAGGGCTAATTTTCTGATAGTCGTAGTCGTTGTGGATATTAATCGCCGGCAAGTGCGACAGCTGCTTACCGCTCCAGACCTCCACCACCTTACCATGCGCATTAAGCAAGCGCGCCGAGATGATATGCGCAGGAACCGAAGCCGTACCAGCGTTCACATACATGTGTACCGTGACGCTGCCATCGGGCGCAATCTGTAAATCACGCATCTGGATATGGTGGATCTTGACGCCGGTAGGATCCCCATGGAACGGCGTGATTACCGAACCCCGATAGTAGGAGTAGGTAGCAACAATAAAGACCACGGCAATCCAAAAAAGCGTCAGCGCCAACTTTTTGAATGCGGCATCCGACAACGGGAGGGGCTCGCTACCGCCCAGCCAACGAAACCAAGCACGCTGCGCCAACGCTGGTTTTTTCTTTAGCAACCAGTTGTCGACCGAGTATGCTCCTCCGCCCACCAAAAACAGGGTGATCCCCATACCAAAATTGGAGGCAGCCATAGTCCATTCATCAATGCAGGTAGCGCCCTGCCAACCAAAGAGCAGCATCAGGGTAAAGGATAACCCCAAGGTCAGGATTGCCGCCAAACGCGTCAGGAATCCGGAAATCAACATTGCCCCAGATATTAGCTCCACGGCACTAAAAATGATGACACCTGCATAGAGCAGGATAAAATGATGCAGCAAAAAAGAAACCAAATGACTGGTCCCAAGAATGGCACCGGGCATGGCGGTCTAAAATTTATAGGCCATCCAATGACCCGCCGGATTGATTTTCTGCGGACCATAAATAAACCTTCGTGAGCCACCGCCCCAATAGATCCATCCCTGCACAAAACGTACTGCTAGCATGCCGACCGATAGAATCCACCATGCATGCTGGCGGACTCCTGATCGCTCACTGACTCCCTCGATATTTGCGGCCATACATCCTCCGTGTACTACTTTCCAGATTCCGAAAAATTAGGGTTAACATCCTTCACCGGCACGGCATTGACCCAATCCCAAGAATTTCCAAGATACATCGTACCGCCAACGATAGTTGGGTTGACAATACCGAAGCGTCCACCCACGTGGTAACGATGCATCAATCGACCATTCTTTGGATCGACCGCATAAATATCCGGCCCTGTTGAAATATAGAGCATCCCGCGATAGAACGTCGGCGCTCCTCTGCCTGCGCCTGCCGGCCCCGGATTGGGCACCTTCCAGGTCCATTCGACTTTGCCGCTATGCAGATTGATGGCGGTGTAATCCGAGGTAACCGGAGTACCAACATACACCGTACCGTCGTGGATCATGGGCACGCCGCCCTTAAAGGCCGGAATGCGCGCACCGCGACCAAGGTTGACCGTCCACAGCACCTTGCCCGTTGTACCGTTGAAGGCGCGTACAACAGTGTCCATGGTTGGCTTGCCATCGACAAGCTTGGCATCGGCAACGGTATCCATAACCACAATGCCATCAGCAGCCGCTGGCGACACATCGCCCATGCCAGTATTTACGGCACCCGGAATCTCACCTTTCCAG
>DDOU01000062.1:9674-27742 GCA_002341825.1 Candidatus Igneacidithiobacillus taiwanensis
GCCGATATGCGATAGATATTTCCATCGCCAGTGCTGATGAATAGTGATTGCTCGGCATAGGCTGGCGTCGGCATCGCATCTCCGGCCGTCTTAAAACTCCATAGCAATTGGCCGTTCTCACGATTCAGGCAGAATATTCCATTATAGCTAATATCTTTTCCTCGCCCCGCCTGGCGTGGGTGCTTCGCATACTTCATCACATTGGCAAAATTGAAAGACACACTACCCGCAGAGAGATATACATGATTTCCCACTACCAAGGGATTGCCCATCAAGTTGTTTTCGACCGGACTACTACGCCAGATCAATTTTCCGGTTTGCGCATTGATTGCGTACGCGAACATGTCATCGCTTTCTGCATACACGACGCCACGCACTACCGATACACCAAGGGCGTTACCATAGAACTGCGTTTGCACGGGTAACGCCTCTTTCAACCCATCCACTTTTTCTCCATAGGGGTGAGAGTCAGACAGCGGCCAGGCCCGCGCTTCTGGAAAATTCCAACGCACACCATCGCGAATCCATTGTGGCGCGTCCTTAGCTACCGAAAATGCTGCATTATGCTGCGGATTGCCATAAGCATGCGTCCAGGCATCTGGCCCCACCTGATCGACGCTTGTCGGAGCGTTTTGTGGCAGGTACAAAGTTGCATAAGGACTCTGTGGGTCCAAGGCGCTATTGGTCGGATCCAGGGGAATATTGGCAGCCAGAGCTGTTGCGGGAATAATTGCGGACATAGCCACAGCGACAAAAATACGCTTGTATTGCATTGCGGACTCCTCTATCTCTATTTGGCGATCTTCGAATTGCAAGTAGAAAATTAGAATATTATAATACTATATATTCAAAATTCTATGTGCAATTCAATGGTAATTTTAGCACATTTCTGCGGCAATCATTTTTTTGTAACTTTTCGCCGGCTTATTACTCGTTGTTACAAAATGACGAGAACATCTCCCGATCCATACGCCAATTGGCTATCCGCACCATGCCTCCACCTCCTACTTGGCCCGGCTTAGCGAATCAGAGAAGGGCACTCTTTACTCCCGGGCGCCGATGCCTCACTCTTACGGCCATGGGCAAAACTCGGGCTGGTGCGTGATAACTTGAGCGTCAGTGATCGCTTCTTTTTTCTGATTCCGGAAGGTAAGCCGCGTTGGAGCGACAGTCTCCTCCCTTGGCTGCTTCCCGCTGCCATATTCGTAGGGGCGCTACTCTTCCTGCTACTGTATCGGATTCCGCCCAAGCATTTGGCGTTACCGGGCAAGCAAGAACGCTACAAAACTTTCCAAATCATGCCAGAGCCGGCTCGTCCGCTGGCTCCGAGTCGGCCAAGTAAGCCACAAACGGCACAGCCACAGCGCGCACATCCCGTGCCAGTTCCACGTCCGCCGGTGGCGCAATCACGTCCTCTTCCGCATCCGCAACCTCGCCAAAGCCATCGGCCTGCTCCCATACGGGCACTGGCGCCCAGCCGCGAACAACGAGCGCCATCTACCCCGCCAGCCGCCACGCAAACGGCGCCAACCAGTCGGCCACACATCGATATTGGTCGCTTAGAGGGACAGATCAGTGATGCCGCACGTGCGGCCACCGCCGCCCCCGAGTTGCCCAAGTTTCATAATCCCGAAACCCCTGCAGCAGATTTTTACATTGCCGGCTGGATCCAAAAACTAGAGCGGATTGGCGATCTCAACTATCCCGGTGAATTGGTTGGTAACCTGAAGGTCAAAGTAGTACTCAATCCGCAAGGCGGTTTACAACGCATCATCATGGTACACTCTTCCGGGAACCCTGAGCTTGATGCCGCGGCCGAACAGATCATCCGACTTTCTTTTCCATACACGCCGTTTTCAGATCAATTGAAAAAACAAACCCGACGCATAGAAATCCCATTGGATATGCATTTTTTGGGGGTCCGTCGAGTAAATGTTTGGCAGTAAGGAGAACTCGTGAAAAAACCGAAGCGTTCGAGTGTGCTGTTATTTTTGTTCTTGATACTATGGGCTGTCGCCATGGTTGGCTTGGTAATCATTGGTTTCACCAACATCCAACCGAGCGGCATTGGCAATACCGGGGCTATAAGCGCCCCGGCACGCAGCAATACCTAATGCTGCCCATCCCCTGCTTGCTGCGCGGCAATTTCCGCCCGCACCTGATCCATGTCCAGCCCCTGTGCCTGGGCGATGACTTGGTCCAAGGCGCTGGCTGGCAAAGAGCCTGCCTGAGAGAAGATGCCAATCTGCTGACGGAAAATCGTCAACGTTGGAATGGAACGTACCTGAAAGGCTCCGGCCAACTCCTGCTCCTCATCGGTATTTACTTTTCCAAAGACTACATCGGGATGTTTTTCTGCCGCCGCTTCAAAAATCGGCGCAAAGGCACGGCAAGGGGCACACCAGGGGGCCCAGAAATCGATGACCACCATCTCGTTACCTCTGACGATCTGTTCAAAATTTTCCTGGGTCAGCTCTACAACGGCCATGGGGCCTCCTCGATTCGTGAATGTCGAGTTGACCATAAGACCTCGTCCCCGTAAGGTCAAGCAAAAATCGAACTTCGAGGGTAAATGACTATTTTCGCAAGTGACAAGCGGCTGCCAATACTACAGGTAAGCGAGCTGAACAGCGCGGTCCGGGAGATCATTGAAGGTAACTTTCCCCTGCTGCAGGTCGAGGGCGAGATTTCCAATTTTTCCTGCCCCAGCTCCGGCCATTGGTATTTTTCCCTCAAAGACGCGCGCGCCCAGGTACGCTGCGCCATGTTCCGCAATCGCAACATAGCGCAACGTTGGCAGCCCACCGACGGCATGCAGGTACGTATAGTAGCGCAGCCGACCCTGTATGAGGGGCGCGGCGAATTCCAACTCATCGCTGAACAAATGGAAAAACAAGGCGGCGGCGACCTGGCGGCAGAGTTTCAACGCATCAAGGAAAAGCTTGCCGCCGAGGGCCTCTTTGCCGCCGAGCGCAAACGCCCCTTGCCGGCATTTCCGCGACGCGTTGCGGTCATCAGCTCGGCCACCGGGGCCGCTTGGCACGATATTCGAGTGACCCTGGCCAAGCGCTGGCCCCTACTGGAACTGCTTCTCTACCCGGTCCTGGTGCAGGGCGATGCTGCCGTGCCACAGATTGTCGCAGCGCTAGAATTAGCCAATCGACGTGCCAGCGAAGACCTCATTCTCCTCGCTCGCGGCGGCGGCAGCGCGGAGGATCTCTGGTGCTTTAACGACGAGCGCGTTGCCCGAGCCATATTCTCCAGCACCCTACCGGTGGTGACCGGGATCGGCCATGAAATCGACTTCACCATTGCCGATTTCGTTGCCGACCTTCGGGCCGCAACACCGACCGCGGCCGCAGAGCGGATCAGCCCGGAGCAGAACGAATGGCGTGCCCGCCTGCGTAGCCTGCAGCAACAAATGCAACGCGGTATGGATCGACGTCTGCGGGAGGCTACCCTGAGCCTAGACTACCTACGTGCTCGCCTGCGTAGTCCAGCGGAGAATCTCCGCTTTGAGCAGCAACAGGTCCAGCAGCTCGCACAGCGCTTGTATCGGCAAGTGCAGCAAACCATACGATCTTGTGAACAGCGCCAACAAACGCTGTTGAGCCGTCTGCATCGAAACGACCCGCGCCGCGGTCTACTTTCCTTGCAGGAAGCCAGCGAACAACTGCGAAAACGCCTGCTACTCGCCTGGCAAAGCCAACTGCTGCGTCAGGAGCGAGAGCTGGAACGCCGTCGTCTGCGTTTGCAGGGCCTGGATCCACGAGCCATTTTGGAACGCGGCTATGCCATCGCACGCGATCAAAACGGTAAGGTGATACGCGAGGCCAAAGAAGTCGGGCCGGGGAGCGAAATCGAGACGATTTTGTGGCGCGGCAGTTTGCGTAGCCGCGTAACTGCTTACGAGGATTGAATGGCCTCCGTGCTACAACCCCATTCCGTACCGCCCGGCTGGTTTCTGCGTTGGGCGAGAGAGTCTTGGGCCTTACAGAAAGAGGCGCCCGTCGCTTTCGTCTTCCTCTCTGGGCTACTCATTTTTTTGAATCTCACGCAGCAAACCCTGATTTTGACCATTCCCTTTGCTTGCCTCGAAACCGCGCTGATTTTTGCTACCGCAATGACCGTTGAGCTTGGCGGCTGGCAGATTCGCGACGTCCTTATAGCTTTCCGAGATCTTCCTTGGCTGCCACTGTTGCGGCTGGGCCTTGCGATCGCACTATTGGTGTCGATGATCCTGCTGCTCCTTTGGTCTTTGCATCACTACCTGCAGGCGATACTGGCGCACGATCATATGTCTTCCGCGGCGACTCTGAAAAATCTTCGCACACCAGCCTGGGAACGGATACCTCTATGGCTGAAAAATTTGCTCAGCAACAGTCTCGGCAATGCGCAGACTCTACTCGGCAATGTTTTCTTGATGTTGTCAGTTGGGTCTGTGGTTTTGGGATTGGTTCGTGAAGGATATTTGGCGGTACTGGCCGGTTTTTTGGCGGTACTGCGCAACGTACGTGTTTGGCTGATCTTTTTACTGGTTAGCGTGCTATTGCAAGGGGGGGTTACGTACCTGGTGCGAATTTTACAAAGTTCCGCCGCGGCAGCGCTGATCGCCGCGCTCTCTACTATGCTACTGCTTTGGGTCGGACTCTACGGATGGTGTTTTGCCAAAGAAGCGTTTGGTCTGCCGCTACAGCGGGAACGGCAATCAGTACGAAAGACGCGGCCGGTACTGGTACTGCAGCATTGATGTCCCTCGATAAACCACCCGTCGTGGGCCGGTTCAAGCAATCGGCCCGAGAATTCCTTGGAAAAAATCCGTCAGATCATTCAAAGCAGAGGAATCCTCGAACTGAAAAGCAAAACCTAGCAGAACAAATTCTGAGCCAGTCTCATTTTTCTCTTCACTCGGCGGCGCCAGCGGCACGCGTCGGCGCAGTTCTGCTTCACCGACCCACTCGCGCCCATCATCGCGACGCAGAGTTACCACACCTCGCGCACCCTCGCGACAAGAGACCGTATCGACCAGTTGCTCGCTCGAAACATAGATGCTGGCGAGGAACCCACCAAGACCGATATCCACAACATCACCACGTATGGCTTCGGCACTGCAAGAGCTGCTCCAACTCGCCAGCACCGCCGCAGACAAGGTGTAGCGGAGATGCCGCCGTTCCTGGCGGACCTGTATGGATGGCGGATAGGGAAAGCACCAGGACCCGGGCTCTTCCTCTCGCCCCTGGCTCAGCAGAAAATGAACCGACCGATTCGGCTCGTAGTGGGCAACCAGAATTTCCGGAACCCCCTCGTGCAAATCGCGGCAAAAGATGGTGACACCCTGACGCGAAAGACGGGAAAGGCGTCCCATGCAATGCAACTTGCCCCGCAGATCGCTCAACGCCACTGCACCACCACTCGCCTGCAAGTAGAGCAGATATTCGTAAACCGCCGTGCCCGTTAGGGGAGCTGCTTCGAGTTCGGGCACGACCATTGCCAACTACCTCCCGTCACAAGACTGGCCTTGCAGCCCCAAATAGACTTGTATACCAAAATACGCGCAGCTTGTAGCGGGAGGTTACCACAAGTCCTTGGGGGGAAGAAACTAGGGGTTTGGCGTCGGCGATTGAGTAGCCGCGCTGTCCGTTAGTGACGCATTGGCAGCAGCCGCGCTGGAGACGTTCATCACTGCCTGCTGATTTTGGATGATCCTCTGCGCTGCCGCATTACTCAACACCACGATCGTCACCCGTCGATTAAGAGGCGAGTCAGGATTCTGGCGATCAAAAAGTACCGCCGAGCCCATACCCATTACGCGCAGTACCTTTGCCTCGGCCAAACCGTGCTGCACCAGTATTTGGCGAACGCTATTCGCCCTGCCGGCAGAGAGATTGAAATTGCTGTATCCCCGCCCGTCATTCAGATAACGTAAAGCATCGGTATGACCGGTGATGCTGATGCGATTGGGCAAGGTATTCAGAGTTGGCGCAATGGCCTCAAAAATCTTCCGCGCATAGGGTTCGAGTTCCACACTTCCGTTGGGAAACATCGGGCGCTTCGCACTGTCGACAACCTGAATACGCAAGCCCTCCGGACTGATGTTGATCAGCAGCTGCTTACGAAATATCGACAGCGCAGGATTACTGCGAATCTGCGCCTCGAGCTCCTGTTTCAACCGCTGCAAGTTTTGCCGATCGATTTCTTCGGCCTCCGTCCCCGGACTCTGTGCACTGGGTATGCGTTGCTGGCTCTGCCCATGCTGCACGTGCCCAACGGTTTTGTTTAAATTACTGCCGCCACCCGTCAAAATAGAGTTGGAGGAACCCGTTCCCGGCCCACCCATGAGAGAAACGCGCTCAGGATTCTTGAACCAGTTGGCAATGCCCTGCAGCGTTGCCTTGGTAGTAGAACCCAAAAGCCACATGAGCAAAAAGAAGGCCATGAGCGCAGTAACAAAATCGGCGTAGGCAATCTTCCACGCCCCGCCGTGACCACCACTGCTTTTCTTGATCCGCTTGATGATGATCGGCTGATCCTTCTTCGCCTCAGCCATCGCTTATTTTCCTTTCATTTCCCGCAAATGGGCATCCAGCTCTTGAAAGCTGGGTCGCTCAGTGGAATACAGCACCTTACGGCCAAACTCTACCGCCACTTGCGGCGGATACGCATTCATAGTCGCCAGTAAGGCCACTTTGATGCTCTCCAACATTTTGCTGCTTTCGGCAACACGATCTTCCATACGTGCCGCAATTGGCGAGACCACGGCATAGCCCATGAGGATACCGAGAAAGGTTCCCACTAAAGCCGCAGCAATCAATTCGCCCAGCACGGCTGGTGGCTTATCGACGGAGCTCATGACATTGACTACACCCATCACCGCAGCAACGATACCGAAGGCTGGCATACCATCTGCCGCCCGCGTAAGGGCATGAATCGGAACCTCCATTTCTCGATGATGGGTATCGATTTCGACGTCCATGAGATTTTCCATCTCAAAGGCACCCAAGGTGCCACCAATCATCAGGCGCAAATAATCGGTCATGAACTCCAATACATGATGGTCGGCAAGAATCATGGGATATTTCTTGAACAATTCGCTGTTTTGCGGGTCATCGACATCCGCCTCAATGGACATCAACCCCCCCTGGCGAATACGCACAAAGAGATCGTGCAATAGGCTCAATAATTCCATGTAGGCGGCGCGGGTGTACTTACTGCCCTTGAGCGCCATCGGGATGGTTTTCATCACTGCCTTGAAACTACGAGGAAAGGTCGAGGCAAAAAAGGCGCCAAATGCACCGCCAACGATCATCAACGCCTCAAAAGGCTGGATCAGGGCGGCAAGCTTACCACCCTCGGCCACAAATCCACCAAAAATGGCACCCAGGGCGATCAAATAGCCAATGATCAAAAACATTCTGCGCCTCGCCTATTGCACCACAAAGCTACTGAAATATGCCGCTACAATGGGCGGTGAACCAGATTTTTCTGTGGTTGGTAGGATGCCGCCGTCCGATTGCAAGACTTGGTTGACCACTTCTTTGATCTTCTCAAGTAGCTGGGCACGAACGGCTGGATCACTAACTTTGTCGGCCTGTTGAGCAGCGAGCAACTGCAAAATCTGACTGCGAATCTGCGGCATATAGGATTTGATTTTCTCGGCAATGTTGGGATCGTAGGTCTTCAATTGTACGTCGACTTGGATGTAATGCGTGGCGCCGTCACTGCTCTGCAAATTCGTTACCAAAGAACCAAGATCAATGAACTTCGTCTGCTGGGCACGCTGCGCTGCCAACTGCTCTGGGCTGGGAGCTGCTGTCGAACGCAGCAAAAACCACCAAGCACCTGCAGCAATAATGATCAGCAGCAATACCGCAATGATCCCCAACAACAATAATTTTTTCTTGCCACCCTTTTTCTGGTTCGTCATTGTTCTCCGCTCACTCATCTACCATGTATCAAGCTACCAAGATCTAGCAAAAACCAAGCGCTCGACCGCCATATGTTCCTCCTCCACTTCTTCACCGCTCCAGACGCGGGACAAAGCCAGCAGGATTGCCGGGCATTGCTCTAATGCCTGTAAATCGGCAAAGATTCGGGCATGGGCAAAACGCAACAGTAGTAATCTACATAGTCGATCGGCAAGATTTTGCCGCGCTGGCGACCAATCGGCGGGCAGCTGCACGAGCTGGAACTGCACAATGCGCTCGGCGTGCGCCAACCACGGCCAGGGTTCAATCAAATCCGCTACACTGTTTGCCCTACGACTCAGACGCAGAGCAGCCTCCAGCCCACGGAAAAAAAATGGGACCAGCGCTGCCGGCGCATTGGGGCATGGCTCCGCTGCCGGACGCGGGGTAGAGAAGGATGGTTCAGACATGTGATATCTCCCGGGAAACTTCACCCTCAGTGACGTCACAAAGAGCGGTGGACTTGAATTTTGCCCGAGCAGGTCATGGCACAATATCTGCTTACTGTTCTAGCGCTAGATCGCTACCCGCGCAAGCGATGGGAATATATGCAACTGATCAACTCAAGGGAAAAGCCATGAAGCGCCCGAATAACACTGATCTACAAGCCTTACTCGAAGCCTTGCTTGCCGCTTGGGAGCAGCTTTGGGAGCAGTGGCTTCTGGGCAATGACACTCGCCCGGCTGCGGCGCGGCTCAACCATGCCCTGCATGCCGCGGAAACCCAAATTCCTGATACGGAGAAAACCTACTGGTCCAATCTCCAAGAGCAGTGTCATTTCCTGATGCACGAGCTGCAAGCGCTTGGACCGTCAATTTTCCGGCAGGATGAGGCATGGCAGATCGGATATCGCAGGGTTGTCACCGGTGCCACACATTTTCAGCGCCAGTGCCGTCAAGGCATTCTACGGCAACAGGCATATAAGGGTGAGGTAGACAGTCTGACACGTGTGCCTGGGCGTAGCCGCTTCCAGCGGGAACTCGCGCGCGAGTTGGCGCGAGTACAGCGGGGTGAAAAGGCTTGCTTAGCGATGATCGATCTCGATCACTTCAAGACATTCAATGATCAGTACGGACACCTGGGGGGGGATCATGCCCTCTTTAGCCTATGTCGTTTTTTGGAACAGTCCCTCCGCCCCTACGATCAGGTGTATCGCTTCGGCGGCGAGGAGTTTGCCATCCTTTTTCCAGGAATGACAGCGGAGTGGGCGGAGACCAGTGCCAACCGCCTCTGTCGCCGCTTGGCCGATAACGAATTTCGCCTGGATGACGGACGCCCTTACCGACTCACCATGTCCATGGGTATTGTCCAGTTGAACGCAGGCCAAAGCCCAGAAGAAAATCTGGAATTGGCCGATCAGGCTCTCTATCGAGCCAAAGCCGAAGGACGTAATCGCGCGATTTTTATCGGTCCGTCATCTTTTACCCACGCACAAGAAGCCGTATCCTTCCGATAGTTATATTTGACCTTTTGGGGATTTCGCGTGCCCGATGTAACCGAGAAGGAAAAGGCCCTGCAGGTCCTGCAAACCCTACTACGCGAGGGGCGCTCCGTACAACCCGACAACTATCGAGAGGTCTACGAGCGTTTTTTCGGCACGGTGCTACCTAATGCCAACGACGGTACCCCTCCCCTCGCCCAGATCCTTCCGGAATTTTTGGGTGAATGGGAGCGTAGTCAGCAAGGACTAAGTCATCTGCAAAAATTGCAGGTGCTGCGCCAACAACTGAGCCAAAGCAATAACAGACAAGCGGCAGAGGTCTTACAGAATCTCACGCGACAATGGCAACAACGCCCCAGTAGAAGCATTGTAGAAAGTGAGCCCTCCCATACCACCGAAAACACCTCGGCACAGACCATCATCCGTCTTCTTTGGCAACGTAGTTTGCGTCAGGGTTTTTTTGTCGGGCCGGCTCAGGCGCCGATCGATCGCGAACTTTTCGAGCAGACGGAATCTTTGTTACAAGGAGAGAATTTTACCATAGAAGATTTTCTCCAAAAAATTCGTGCGTTGTGGAGCACCCTCGATCAATACGAGGAAAAACAGCAACATACTATAAAGAATATCCACTCTGCCTTGCACTTACTGTTCTCTGGCAGTGCTTCTCTCCTTCCCAAAGACCCTTGGCTCGCACAACAACTGAGCCATCTCGATGCCTATGTTGCGGGCCAGGAATCGGCGGAGAAGAGTCAGGAGATGCTCGAGGCTCTCCGCGCACTCCTCTATCAGCATGAGCAGCGACGCGAGCCCGTGCAAGCAGTTGATCGGGCGTTGCAAGAACTGTTGCAGTTGGCGTTTTCAGTTATCGAAACCCTGAATACAGGTAGCGCCGAAAACTATCGCGAATTAGCCGAGCTCAGCGCACAAATCGAGAGAAGTGACGATATTGGAGTGATTCGTGAGCTAGTCGGTAAAGTACTTCAGCGAAGTCGCCGTCTGCAGGAAATCCTGAACAATTCTCGCGAAGCCTTACAAGATGCTAGAAAAAGATTGCAGTCTACCGAAGCACGATTACGCGACCTGGAGCAGGAAATCTCCACGCTCAATCTTTTGGTACATCAAGACCCACTCACCAACACCTTGAATCGTCGCGGGCTGCAAATGGCGTTCGAACGCGAAAGTGCGCGCGCCAAGCGCCAGCAAATTCCCCTGAGCTTGACCATGCTCGACCTCGATCATTTCAAAAAAATCAATGACGAGCATGGCCATGAGGTGGGCGATACCGTCCTTTGCCATATCGCTTCACTCCTGAAAAGCGCACTGCGCGCTGAGGATATCGTTGCTCGTTTTGGTGGCGAAGAATTTGTCATTCTCATGCCCGGGACCTCAGCGCCAGCAACCATCGACGTTCTCCAGCGTATCCAGTTGCGACTACAAGCAATGCCTTGCAGAATAGGGACCGTTTCTCTACGGCCGACCTTTAGTGCCGGAGTAACGATTTGGCAACCCGGCCACGACTTGGAACGCAGCATTACCGATGCCGATCAGGCTCTTTACCGCGCCAAACGCGAGGGACGCAATCGAATCGTGCTGGATGAAAGCATCGGAAACACGACGAGCCCATCGATGAATTGACGAACAATAGCAGAATACGGGAAATGGCGATCTATCATGGAGAGAAAAATGAAAGAAAAAATGGTCACTCAGGAATCCTATAAGGAGGAGTTGCACGCCCTTCAGGTAGAGCTCGTCAAACTACAACGGCATATTATCGCCCGCGGCGACAAGATTCTTATCCTCCTCGAAGGACGTGATAGTGCGGGTAAAGATGGCAGTATCAAGCGCATCGTCGAGCACCTGAGTCCACGAGAGGTACGCGTCGTTGCCCTCCCCAAACCCTCGGACCGCGAGCAAAGCGAGTGGTATTTTCAGCGCTACATTGCGCATTTACCGGCGGCTTCCGAATTCGTGCTCTTCAATCGCAGCTGGTACAATCGTGCCGGCGTAGAGCGGGTCATGGGATTCTGCACGGCCAAGCAACTCGAAGAATTCTTTCAGGAAGTTCCTGTACTCGAGGGCATGCTCATGCGCTCTGGCATTCATTTGCGCAAATTTTATCTCGATATTAGCCGCAAAGAGCAAAAAAAGCGTTTGAGTGCTCGCGAGAATGATCCGCTAAAACAATGGAAAACCAGCCCTATCGATTTACAAGCGGTAAAACATTGGAAGGACTACTCCCAGGCTCGCAATGAAATGTTTGCGCGCAGTCACACGGTACTCTGCCCCTGGACCGTTGTCCGTGCCGACGACAAAAAGGCGGCACGCCTACAGATCATCAAGGAAATCTTACTACGCCTAGATTACGAAGGAAAAAACACCGACCTAGTCAGTCCGGATCGAAATCTCATTTTTGATTTCGATCCGGCCTACCTCGAAAATGGTAGTATTGCTGACTGAGCGTACCGATCAGCGGCGTCGGCGCTTACGCTCGCCGTTACTCTGTCCCTCGGCAAGTACCCGTTCAAATTCGATTTTCCGCTCGTCTAAATTTACCTGTACCAAGCGCACGCGGATTTCCTCACCCAATTGGAAAATCTCGCCGCTGCGCTCGCCAACGATGCGATAGTGCTTGGCGTCGAAATGATAGTAATCGCTGCCAAGGGTGCTGATATGGACCAGCCCCTCTACATAGACCTCACGGAGGGCCACAAAAAGACCAAAACCGGTCACGCCAGTAATGATCCCCGTGTATTCCGTTCCCACCTTATCGAGCATAAATTCGCATTTGAGCCACTGCACCGCTTCGCGTGAGGCCTCATCGGCGCGGCGCTCGGTCATCGAGCAATGTTGACCCAGCTCCTTGAGCTCCGACAGCACCGGCAACCTGGGGGCACGCCCTGCTGCCGCGGCGTCGAGGAGTTCTTGGATGCCGCGATGAACAAGTAGATCGGGATAGCGCCGAATGGGCGAAGTGAAATGCGTATAGGCCGGATAAGCCAAGCCAAAATGCAGACTGGTGTCGACGGTGTAATATGCCTGGGAGAGGCTCCGCAGGATGATGGTTTGGATCAGGTTGGCATCCGGGCGCTCCCGAGTCGCTTCGATGATCTGCGCCAAATCGACACTGCGGGGTCGCATCGGCAAGCGCAGCGGCACCCCCAATTCACCGAGAAAACGTCGTAAGTCCTCAATTTTATCGGCGTTGGGTTCCGGGTGTACCCGGTACAGCATTGGAAATTGATGAATGCGGAAATATTGCGCGGCACACACATTGGCGGCCAACATACACTCTTCAATAATGCGATGGGCGACATTGCGTTGCAGGGGAACGATGCTGTCGATGCGACCTTGATCGTTGTAAATCATACGACTTTCTTGACTGTCGAACTCGATCGTACCCCGCTCTTCCCGCGCTTTGGCGAGAGATCGATATAGGTCATGCAGCGTCTGCAGATGCGGCAACAAGGCGACATCGTCGCCTTCGGGCGAGTGCTCGCCACTCAATAGCTGGGCGACTTCATCATAGGTGAAGCGACGCTGGGAACGCATCACCCCCCGCGCAAAGCGAAATTGCTGGCATTCGCCCGCTGCATCAAACTCCATCTCGCAGACCATACAGAGCCGATCGACGTGTGGATTGAGGGAGCACAACCCATTGGAAAGCGCCTCGGGAAGCATGGGAATGACCCGCCCCGGGAAATACACCGAGTTTCCGCGTCGCCTTGCCTCCTGGTCTAGAGCCGAGCCGGGTTGCACATAACTTGCTACGTCGGCAATGGCCACGAAAAGGCGGAAGCCACCCCCCTCTCGCGCCTCGGCGTAGACGGCATCGTCAAAATCTTTGGCATCGGCACCATCGATGGTCACCAAAGGCAGGGCCCGCAAATCGCGCCGCCCCTCTTTCATTGCCTCCGGGACTTCTGGCGCGATTTCCGCTGCTTCACGTTCCACTGCCTCGGGCCACTGGAAAGGCAAGCCATAGCTGCGTACGGCAATTTCGACTTCCATTCCCGGCGCCATGTGTTCGCCGAGAATTTCGACGATGTGCCCTTCGGGCAGGTTGCGTCCATCGGGATAGGTATCGATCTGCAAGACTACGATCTGGCCGTGTACCGGTGCGAGTTCGCCGCTACTGGTCACCACAAATTCCTGATTGATTCGACGGTCTTCCGGAATGACATAGCGACTGCCCTCATCGGCATGGAAACGTCCCACGACCTGGGTGAGGGCGTGTTCGAGCACGCGCACCACGGCACCCTCCAAGCGCCCGCGACGATCCTCACCGATTACCCGACCGAGAATCAGATCGCCGTGAAATACTTTGCGCATTTCTCGCGGCGAAAGGAAGAGGTCTTTACCACCATCATCGCGCGATAAAAAACCAAAACCGTCCGGATGGGCGATGACCGAACCGCGAATCAATTCCATTGCTTCGGCGATGCCGTAGGCGCCACGTCGATTGCGCAGTAATTGCCCATCGCGCTCCATGGCGCGCAAGCGGCGGCGCAGGGCCTCTTGATCGTCTTCGACAACCCCAAGATCTTCGATCAGATCTTCCAAACTGGCCGGCCGCCCCAAGCCTTGTAGATACTGTAAAATAAACTCCCGACTAACTATGGGTCGCTCGTATTTTTCCTTTTCTCGCTCATACATCGGATCCCTTTCCGGTAGGGATAGACTGGGCGACTCGTTTTCCGGCATTGACAAAAACTCCTTACTATCGGATGATGCGCGCTATTGCCGAGGTGGCGGAATTGGTAGACGCGCTAGGTTCAGGTCCTAGTGAGCGAAAGCTTGTGCTGGTTCGAATCCAGTCCTCGGTACCACTCTCTAGAATTTTGATTGATCATTTCATTCACTGTTCACAACCTCGCCTGCGGTACTATCTCCCAAGGCGAGGCATTTGTCCACGTGCCCCCAGGGCGCTCCCCGGACTTCCATCTATAACGACACTGGCGATGAACACAGAACTCTTGGCAATTCTTACGGTTGGTACCAGCGCATCGGGAAAATCCTCCTGGGCGCAAAGTCTGGTGGAACGCTTTCCCCAGTTACGCATAAATATCCTGGAGCGAGATCAATTGCGCCAAGAATTATATGCCGAAGCAAACGACACCCCCTTTTCTTGGGCAGACTGGGATAGCCAGTTCGAGGAGGAGGTGCAGTCTCGTTGGTTGCAGCGCCTGCGCCAGCTCCTCGACGCCGACGTACTGGTACTTGCCGATACCCATCTCGATCCAGCGCAGTTGATTCGCGAAGCGCGTATTCTCGCCGACCTTGGCGTGCGCGAGTTGATATTACAGTATTTCCCTGCTCGTCCCCTCGTTGAACTGATCCGCTATGATCAAAATCGCTCCGCACCCGTTGGTGCCGCCGTGCTACGCCAACAGATTCAGCGCTTGCAGCCCGAGGAAGTCTATTGGCAGGCCTTGGAGTCCGTCAGCAACGAAAAATGATGTAATATGCTGAGGCAATAGGTTCGGCAAGGAGTTGCCCCATGAATAACATGCCTCCAGATTTTGCTACCTTGATTTCCGAGGAACAGAAACGCCTCGGCAAATATATTCGCCCGGTGGCCATTTTGCTCATTGTCGTTGGCCTCGTTGGTCTTATCAGTCCGGTATTTCTCTCTACTCTCACCATTGGGCTGATTGCCGCCCTCCTCATTCTCGGTGGCGCGTTCTGGTCCGTGCACTTGTTGGGTGACAGCGACCGCCATTTTTCTGACTGGCTGCGCCCACTCCTGCTGCTCATCACCGGCCTCATCATCGTCTGGGAACCCGCCGCTGGCATCGCCAGTCTCGGCCTCTTGTTTATTTTGTACTTTCTTCTCGATGCCTATCGCAATTTCACCGCTCATCAGCGCTCGGGCGGCATCGGACGTCCCTGGTTCATTTTTAGCGGCGTTGTCGACGTATTCATTGCCCTCCTCTTCTTGGTCACCTGGCCCAAGGGATCTCTCGTTCTAGTGGGCATTTTTGTGGGCATCAACCTCTTTTTTGATGGTATCGCCCTGCTCCTACTCAGTCGGGCTATGCCTGGCGGCAAACCATAAATAGCAAGCGGAGATCTACGATGCGACGGCGCCTCCTCCTCGGTTTTTTGCCCTTACTCTTCCTCGCTGCCTGTGCCGTACAACCGGCATCCAGTGCGCGTATGGTGGCGCCCGCAGATACCAGCCGGACTTCCCTCGATTGGGCCGGAGCGTACGCTGGCGATGCGCCCGGGGCCGACACCCCCCTCATTCGCGTCACCATCGGCCTCGCTGCCAATGGCGACTACCGACTCACCAGGCAATATGCCGATCGCCCAGCAAGTAGCTTCACGGAAACAGGCACCTTCACCTGGCTCCATGGCGACCGCGATATCGCGCTACGCGATCGTCAAGGACATACATCCCTATACCAGGTGCGAGAGAATGCCCTCATGCCCCTCGACGCCAACGGCAAGGCGATCCCGCCGCGAGGCAAACACGACTGGTTGCTGCATAAGGTGAGCGATCTACCCGGTGCTACCGTCCTCTTCTCGAGCTTTCGCTGGCAGTTGCAAGCTATCGACGGTTCCAAAGGCATCGAAGACAAAGGCAGGGTTCCCTACATCACGTTCCTGCCCGCCGAACGGCGCATGAGCGGTTTCGACGGCTGCAATCGCATCGGCGCTGCCTACGTACTGGGCCCGCAACGGCACCTGCAGTTCCGCGCGCTGATCTCCACGCGAATGGCCTGCGCCGGTACCAAGATCGACCGTCCCTTCACGACAGCCCTGGAACGTACCGCTTCCTATCGAATGCTGGCAAACGAGCTCCTGTTGCAAAATGCCGCTGGCGCTGTTGTCGCTCGCTTTATCGCCGTGCCCCAACCGGAGGATTGATGATCACCGCCCCCGCCGTTTCCAGCTCAGCCCCCGCCCCAATCAACCAGATCGATGCGGCAAAGACCCGCGACATCCTCATCCGCTTGGGGTACCTGCCGCTCACGGTGCGCGAGTATCTTGGCCCCAAGGCACACATTCATCAAAATCTGCAATGGGATTTTTCCGCGCCCGCCATACTCCGTCGGCTAAGCGCCCAGGATCCCTGGTCGGACCCTTTCAATCCTTGGGTGATGGGTGCCTTGTATCAGTTTGAGGCAGTGCATAATCTGCCGATTGTCCACGGCAGTGACGGTATTCGTGGTCTACCCGCCGTCATCGTCAAGGCCTTGCTGGCGGCCAAAAAGCCCGATCCCGACCCATGGATCTGGGTCTTGGTGAGCAAATTTCCGCGGCCAGAGACCATGCGGGTTTTTGTTGCCGGACGCGGCTGGGTATACCAGAGCGTTTGCAACACGGGCGTACTCCATGCCACTCCTAACGGAACCTGGCCGATTTACGCGCGCGCCTTACAGACCAAAATGGTGGGCAATTTTCCTATCCCCGTGTCCAATCAGACCGTACGCCTATACCAAGCTGCCATAGCCGCCGGCTACTCAGTGCCGCCCATGCCCTATCAGCGCTATCATCATCACTGGGTGCAATATCAAAAATACGACGATTCCGATATTCGCTGGGTCAATTATTTTTACCGCGGGCGGGCGCTGCATTTTTACCCACGCGCCGCATATGGTTTTCCGCAGAGCGCCGGCTGCGTCGAATTACCCAAGCCTGCGGCCAAGCATTTATACACGCTGCTGCACTACGGGGTACCCGTGAGCATCATCCATCGACTTCCTGCCCAAGGGCTACAGGCTTCTTCAGCAGCACCACGATCCAGCTATGTTTACCGCGAGATTCCCATGCACTCTACGTCGCAAAGCGTGCAGCTGCGCTTGGTGCACGTTAGCGCCGAGCATACTCCGACTCCAAGCGGTACACCCAAGCCAACAACTCCGCCACCGCCTGGTACAGCTTCGGTGGGATCTCCCGATCCAGATCCAGCTGCATGAGCAAACTGACCAACTCTCGCGACTGGTGCACGTAGACTCCTGCGGCTTCGGCGGTCGCTATAATCTGTTCGGCCAACAAGCCTTGCCCCTTGGCCACTAGGGTCGGCGCCGCCTCGCCAGGACGATACCGCAAGGCGGCCGCCAACTTTTTCTGCTCCTGGTCGCTCATTCGTCGGATTCCGCAACGATCTGCGTATCGAGACCGTACGCTCGGAGAGCCTCGTGCAAAGCCGCCAAGTGCTCTTGTGCAATACCCAGCGTTTCGGGATCGAAACGCAGGCGCAGAGCCAGACGGTCGCCTTGCAGACGCAAGCGCGCATCGAGATGTCCAAGGGCAGGCAAGTCTAATTGCACTCGACTATCCCAGGTAGCAACGCCCTGCTCATCTCTTGCCGCCTCTTCCTGCTCGTCTTCGCCACGACGTTTGCCAATGGTCCAGAAGACGCTTTGCCCTGGCCACGGCGAAAATGTCCAGGTCAGCTGTTGTTGCTGCAGAACCTGGCCTTGCTGCTGCAGCAAGGCTTGTAACGGAGCCGGAATAGAGGGAGCGCCCGCCGACTGGGCGGCAACTTGGGCATAGACTTGTAGCGCAGGGACGGATGCAAGCGCCGAGGGTGACGTTGCTGCCGCTGGATTTGGTGGCTGATCGGTTTTCTGGCCAAGAATGGGGCTTAAACGTCCCTGTGGCTCTTGTAGTAGGCGCTGCAAGGGATAGTTTCCCTGCGCCCAGGCCTGCAGATG
>DDOU01000017.1:0-165 GCA_002341825.1 Candidatus Igneacidithiobacillus taiwanensis
CCTGCATTCTATAACTGGAGGATGCAGGCCCGCAAGCGCAAATCGGCATTAGTCCCAGCTGAGGGCGCCGCCGGTTTGGTACTCGGTAACCCGGGTCTCGAAGAAGTTCTTTTCCTTCTTCAGGTCCATCATCTCGCTCATCCACGGGAAGGGGTTCTGCACGCC
>DDOU01000017.1:289-13016 GCA_002341825.1 Candidatus Igneacidithiobacillus taiwanensis
GTCGATGATCTCTTCCTGGAATTCCTCGGTCCAGAGGTGCGGATTTTCGATCTTGATCTGGTTGATCATGTCGATGCCGAAATTACAGTGCATCGACTCGTCGCGCAGGATGTACTGATACTGCTCCGCCGCCCCAACCATCTTGTTCTGCCGGCCCATGGCCAGGATCTGGCTGAAACCAACATAAAAGAAGGTCCCCTCCATGATGGTGGCAAAGACGATGAGGGAGCGCAGCAGCAGTTGGTCGTTCTTGGTGGTGCCGGTCTTGAAGTTGGGGTCTGCCAAGACTTCGATGAAGGGGATGAGAAAGTCATCCTTGGCGCGTACCGAGGGAACCTCATGGTACATATTGAAGATTTCGCCTTCATCGAGCCCTAAAGATTCGACGATGTACTGGTAGGCGTGGGTGTGGATAGCTTCTTCGAAGGCCTGGCGCAGCAGATACTGGCGACACTCGGGCGCGGTAATGTGGCGGTAGGTGCCGAGCACGATATTATTCGCCGCCAGACTGTCGGCAGTAACGAAAAAGCCCAGATTGCGCTTGACGATGCGGCGCTCGTCTTCGCTCAGCCCCTTGGGGTCTTTCCAAAGGGCGATGTCGCGAGCCATCTGCACTTCCTGCGGCATCCAGTGGTTGGCGCAGGCGGCTAAGTATTTGTCCCAAGCCCACTGGTATTTGAAGGGTACCAGTTGGTTGACATCGGCGCTGCCGTTGATGATGCGCTTGTCCTCGGCACGCACCCGGGCCAGGCTACTCGCCTGAATGCCCGCTTCGGAAGCGGCTCCGCGCTGCTCATGGTAGGCCGGCAGGGTTATGGTCTTTGGGTTTTCTTCGGCAAAATCGAGCATGGAATTCTCCTGGGTCAGGGCCGCCTTACTGGCAGGCCTCGCAGCTGGGGTCGTCGATGGCGCAGGCCTTGAGGCTGCCCGGAACGGCATTCAGGGTGCCGGTTTGCACCGTAGATTTTTCTGCCGCCGTAGCCCCAAGAGAGCGCAGGTAATAGGTGGTCTTGATGCCGCGCCGCCAGGCAAGACGATAGGTATCGTCAATTTTTTTGCCCGAGGGTTGGCTAAAGTACAAGTTCAGACTCTGGGACTGATCGAGCCACTTCTGCCGCCGCGCTCCCGCCTCTACGAGCCACTGCGGGTCGATCTCGAAGGCATTGGCATAGAGGGTCTTGAGCTGGCTCGGGATGCGATCGATGGGCAGAACCGAGCCATCGAAGTACTTGAGATCGTTGACCATTACCTCATCCCAAAGATGCAGGCGCTTGAGGTCGCGAACCAGGAACTCGTTGACCACGGTAAACTCGCCCGAGAGATTCGATTTCACGTAAAGGTTCTGGTAGATCGGCTCGATACCCTGGCTCACGCCAACGATGTTGGAAATCGTTGCCGTGGGAGCAATGGCCAAGCAATTGCTGTTGCGCATGCCGCCCTGCACTTTTTGCCGCAAGCCCGACCAATCGAGATGTTGGGTACGATCGAGATCGACTCCTTGGCTACGGCTGCGCGCCAAAATCTCGATACTGTCGATGGGCAGAATGCCTTGGCTCCAGAGGGAGCCCGCAAAGCTCTGGTAGGCGCCGCGCTCCCGCGCCAAGTTGGCCGAGGCGTCGATGGCATGGTAGCTGATGAGCTCCTGGCTGATGTCGGCAAATTCCACCGCCGCTGGCGAAGCGTAAGGAATACGCAGGGCGAGGAGGGCATCGGAAAAGCCCATCAGCCCCAAGCCCACCGGGCGATGGCGCAGATTACTGTTACGCGCCTTGGCTAGGGCGTAGTAATTGATGTCGATGACGTTGTCGAGCATGCGCATGGCAACACCAATGGTGCGCGCCAGCTTCTCGCCGTCGATGCAGGCAAGGATCTCCTCGGCGCTCATTTGCGTGCGCAGCGCAGTGGATTCTTCCTCCGCGGGCAGGCGCAGGTGTGCCAGCAGATTGACGGAACCCAGGTTACAGACGGCAATTTCCTTGTCGCTGGTGTTGAGGGTGATCTCCGTGCAGAGGTTGGAACTGTGCACCACGCCCACGTGCTGCTGCGGGCTGCGCAAATTGCAGGGGTCCTTGAAGGTGATCCAAGGATGCCCGGTCTCGAAAAGCATGGTCAGGATCTTGCGCCACAGCTGCAGGGCGGGAAGACGCTTGAAAAGGGTGATTTGCCCGGCGTCGGCCATACGCTCGTAGGCCTCGTAGCGGCTGCGGAAGGCGTCGCCGGTGAGATCGTGCAAATCCGGCACGTCGTTGGGGCTGAACAAGGTCCAGTCGCCGCCACTCTCTACGCGCTCCATGAACAGATCAGGAATCCAATTGGCAGTGTTCATGTCGTGGGTACGCCGGCGATCATCACCAGTGTTCTTACGCAGCTCGAGAAATTCCTCGATGTCCAGATGCCAAGTTTCGAGGTATGCACAGACCGCACCCTTGCGCTTGCCACCCTGGTTTACCGCCACCGCGGTGTCGTTCACCACCTTGAGGAAGGGGACAACGCCCTGACTCTTGCCGTTGGTGCCCTTGATGTAAGAACCGAGGGCGCGCACCCGCGTCCAATCGTTGCCCAAACCGCCCGAGAATTTGGATAGCAAGGCATTGTCCTTGATGGACTCGTAGATGCCGTCGAGATCGTCGGCTACCGTGGTCAGGAAGCAGCTCGACAGCTGCGGACGCAGGGTGCCCGAGTTGAAGAGGGTAGGCGTGGAGCTGACGAAGTCAAAGCGGGAGAGGACTTCATAGAAGGCGATGGCCTGTTCCTCGCGATCGACTTCCGCGACGGCGAGCCCCATGGCCACACGCATCCAGAAGGCCTGCGGCAACTCGATACGCCGCTCGCGCACATGCAAAAAATAGCGATCGTAAAGAATCTGTAGACCCAAGTATTGGAATTGCAGATCGCGCTCCGGGCGCAAGGCGGCGCTGATTCGCTGCAAATCAAATTGCCCGAGCCGCGGGTCGAGCAGTTCGTGCTCGATCCCGGTGGCGATGTAGTCGCAAAAATAGTCGGCATAGCGCTCGGCCATCTGTGCCTGGGTGCAGGGCTCGCCAAGAACCTCGCGGCGGATGCGATCGAGGAGCAAGCGCGCCGAAACGTAGGCATAGGCCGGGTCGCGCTCGATCAGAACGCGGCTGGCGAGAATGGGCGCCTGAAACAGCTCTTCTTCGCTGATGCCATCGTAGAGATTCTTGACCGTGTTTTGCAGGATGGTTTCTACCGAAACCGCGTCACCAAGACCGCTGCAGGCCTCTTCGATGACCGCGCGCAGACGCTCGCGATCCAAGGGCTGGCTGCTGCCATCGGCCCGTCGCACCTGATATTCGGTGCTGGTGGGCGATTCCTGCCGCTGCCGCTGGGCCCGTTCCCGGGCGCGCTCTTCGCGATAGAGCACGTACGCTCGCGCCACCTCGTGCTCGCCGGCGCGCATCAGGGCCAACTCGACCTGATCCTGGATGTCTTCGATGTGAAAGGTGCCGCCTCCGGGCTGGCGCCGGGCAAGCGCACTGATGACCTGCGCCGTGAGGCGAGACACCTGTTCCCGTACCCGGGCGCTGGCGGCGCTGCCACTGCCCTCAACGGCGAGGAAGGCTTTGGTCATGGCTAGGTGAATCTTGCTGGCGTCAAAAGCAACTAAGGCGCCGTTGCGACGGATGACGCGGTGTTGCACTTCGTTTGGGTCCGACACGAGGGCTGGTGCAGAGTTGGGCATGGGCTTTCTCCTTGGCGATCTTCCACAAAATATAGTTATCTGAACCCGGCTGTCAACACTATATATAGTGTTGACAAGCTGTGGATGAGCGGGGGATGCCTGTGGATATCTGGGTATGGATAGAGGCCAATTTAGACTTGTTCTATGTGGCTGGCGAGCGCATACTTCCAAGTAACCGTTCTGCCGGAGAATTTCTCACATGACCGAAACCGCCCTCGATCTTGCCCGCGAAAACTTATTGCGGCCTGCGGGCATCGACGAGTCGGCCCTGGAACGCGTCTTTGCACAGTTGAGCCGACGTGCCCTCGACGATGCCGATTTGTACTTTCAATATAGCCGTAGCGAATCCTTCAGTCTCGAAGAAGGGGTGGTCAAGTCCGGCAGTCACAGCATCCAACAGGGAGTCGGGGTGCGCGCCATTTGCGGCGAACGTCAAGGGCTCGCCTACTCCGACGAAATAGCCGTCGATGCCCTCCTCGGTGCTGCCGAGGCCGCGCGCAGCATTGTCCACCACCCCGGGCAGGAGCGCGCCATGCAGTGGCGTAGCCGCGGCGGTTTGCAGCTCTACCCGGCCGTCGACCCCTTGGCCAGTATCGACAACCGCGAAAAGATCGCCCTCCTCGAACGCCTGGAAGCCGTGGCTCGCGCTGCCGATCCGCGCGTCGTGCAGGTCATGGCCAGCCTCGCAGCACGCTACGAAGTAGTACTCGTGGCGCGTCTGGATGGCAGTCTTGCGGCCGATCTGCGCCCCTTGGTGCGCCTGCACGTGACCGTCATTGCCGAGGAGAATGGTCGCCGCGAACAAGGCAGCGCCGGTGGCGGTGGGCGACACGATTACCGCGAATTTCTTGCTGGCGATCTGGCCGAGTCCTATGCTCGCGAGGCCGTGCGCCAGGCGCTGGTCAATCTCGAGGCGGAGCCGGCCCCGGCAGGGAGCATGGAAGTCGTCCTCGGCCCCGGCTGGCCGGGAATTCTGCTCCACGAAGCCATCGGTCATGGCCTCGAGGGCGACTTCAACCGCAAGGGCACCAGTGCCTTCTCCGGCCGTATCGGCCAGCGGGTGGCCGCACCAGGGGTGACCGTGGTCGATGACGGCACCTTGGCGGGGCGCCGCGGCAGCCTCAATCTCGACGATGAGGGCCACCCCACCCAATGCACCGTGCTGATCGAGGACGGCATTCTGCGCGGTTACCTGCAGGACAGCCTCAACGCCCGCCTCATGGGCGTGGCGTCGACTGGTAACGGGCGGCGCGAGTCTTACGCCCATTTACCTATGCCGCGTATGACCAACACCTACATGCGGGCCGGGCAGCTGCCACCGGAGGAAATCATCGCTAGTGTCAAAAAAGGGCTCTACGCCGTCAACTTTGGCGGTGGGCAAGTCGATATCACCAGTGGCAAGTTCGTTTTTTCGGCTTCCGAGGCCTACTTGATCGAAAACGGCAAGATCACGCGGCCGGTGAAGGGAGCGACCTTGATCGGAAATGGTCCTGATGTGCTGACCAGAGTTGAAATGATCGGCAACGACCTCCAACTAGATCCAGGGGTGGGGACTTGCGGAAAGGATGGTCAAAGCGTTCCGGTCGGGGTCGGGCAGCCGACCCTGAAGATTCGCGACCTGACCGTTGGAGGAACCCAGTGATCGTGTCGTTACCGATTCACGCGGTTTGTAGTATTGTCAGGCTCTTGGCAGAGGTCTAAGATCGCAGGTATTGGGGTCACTTGTACCCAGTCTAAACTCCCTACGGGGGAGGTGAGGGAATGAATAACGTTTTCAAAAACGTACTTTTGTGGGTGGCGATCGGGGTGATCCTCGTTTTCGTCTTCCAAAATCTCAACTCGTCGACTTCAACGCCAGCGCAGGCGATGAACTTCTCGACCTTCATCAACAGTGTGAAGCAAGGGCAGGTGGCGGATGTCACCATGGACGGCAACCACCTCAAGGGCACCTTGAGTTCGGGGCAGCAGTTCAGCGTGTACACGCCCCCGAATGACACCCAGCTGGTGCCGCAATTGCTTGCCGCTGGGGTCAAGATCGACGTCAAGCCGCCCCAGGGGCAATCCCTGTTGTTGGCGCTTCTGATCAATTGGTTCCCCATGCTTCTCCTCATTGCCGTGTGGATTTTCTTCATGCGGCAGATGGGTGGTGGCGGTGCCGGTGGTCGTGGGGCCATGAGTTTTGGCCGCAGCCGCGCGCGCATGCTCAGTGAGGAAAACAACAAAATCACCTTTGCGGATGTCGCCGGCGTCGAAGAAGCCAAGGAAGAAGTGGCAGAGATCGTCGACTTCCTACGCGACCCACAAAAGTTTCAGCGTCTTGGTGGGCGGATTCCCAAGGGTGTCCTGCTCATGGGTTCCCCGGGTTCGGGTAAGACCTTGCTCGCCCGCGCCATTGCTGGCGAGGCCAAGGTGCCTTTCTTCTCCATCTCTGGTTCCGACTTCGTCGAAATGTTCGTGGGTGTTGGTGCCTCCCGCGTACGCGACATGTTCGAGCAGGCCAAGAAGCACGCACCCTGCATCATCTTCATCGACGAAATCGATGCGGTGGGTCGCCAGCGTGGTGCGGGTCTGGGTGGTGGTAATGACGAGCGCGAGCAGACTCTCAACCAGATGCTGGTGGAGATGGACGGCTTTGAAGGAACCGAGGGCATCATCGTCATTGCCGCGACCAACCGGCCCGACGTGCTCGATCCTGCCCTTTTGCGGCCAGGTCGCTTCGATCGCCAAGTGACGGTACCCTTGCCGGATGTTCGTGGTCGCGAGCAGATCCTCCAGGTGCACATGCGTAAGGTGCCCTTGGCCCCGGATGTCGACCCCAAGATCATTGCCCGCGGCACCCCCGGTTTTTCCGGTGCGGATTTGGCCAACCTGGTCAATGAAGCGGCTTTGATGGCAGCGCGCAAAAGTAAGCGCCTAGTCGATATGCATGACTTTGAAGATGCCAAAGACAAGGTCATGATGGGGGCCGAGCGTAAATCGGTGGTGATGAGCGACAAACAGCGTGAAACTACGGCGTATCACGAGTCCGGACATGCCGTGGTCGCCAAGCTCCTGCCGGGTACCGACCCGGTGCACAAGGTCACCATCATCCCGCGCGGGCGCGCCCTTGGTTTGACCATGCAGTTGCCTACCGAGGATCGCTTCAACTACGAACGGCAGGAGATTTTGAACAATATCTCGATCCTGATGGGCGGCCGTATTGCCGAAGAGGTCTTCCTCAACCAGATGACCACGGGTGCCGGTAACGATATCGAGCGAGCCACGGATCTGGCGCGCAAGATGGTGACCCAATGGGGCATGTCGCAAATCGGCCCCATGGTGATCGGCGAGAAGGAAGAAGAGATGTTCCTCGGCCGAGAAATAACCAAGCACAGCAATGTCTCGGAGCGCACCGCGCAAACCGTGGACGAGGAAGTGCGTGCCATCATCCAAGAGCGTTATCAGGTGGCGCGTAAGCTGATCGAGGAAAATCGCGAAATCGTCGAGAGGATGGCACGGGCCCTGCTCAAGTATGAAACCCTGGACGCCAATCAGGTCAACGATTTGATGGCTGGCCGGGATCCGCGGCCGCCGCAGGATAGCGGTAGTCCGGTTACCACGGGTACTGGGGGAATGGGCAACCCCGAACAGGTGCCGAGCAACCTGCCAAAGCTCAATCCAGGAGAACATCCCGTTTGAGTCCTGCCGTGGTCGCGCAACGACGCCCCTGGTTGCAGGGGCGTTCTTGTATCATGGGCATCGTGAACCTCACTCCCGATTCCTTTTCCGATGGTGGTAGCCACCTTGGCGTCGCCGCCGCCCTCGCCCATGCCCGACGGCTCTGGGAAGAGGGGGCCGATATTCTCGACCTGGGTGCCGAATCGACTCGTCCCGGCGCCCGTGAGCTACCCGTGCAGGAGGAACTCGATCGCCTGCTGCCTGCCCTTGCCGCCATTCGTGCCGAGATTCCCTTGCCCATTTCGGTGGATACGCGCAAGGCAGCAGTCATGCGCGCGGCGCATGCCCATGGCGTGACCCTCATCAACGATGTCAGCGCCCTCACTTTCGATCCCGAGGCCCTGGATACCGTGGCCGAGTTAGGGCTCGATGTTTGCCTCATGCACATGCGCGGCACGCCACAAACCATGCAGTCGCTGACCGAGTACGACGACTTGCTGGAGGAAGTTTCTAGCCACCTCGCCCAACGGCGCGATGCTTGTCTACAGAAGGGGATTGCGCGGGAGGGGATACTCCTCGACCCGGGCATCGGTTTTGCGAAAGACGACGCTGGTAATCTCGCCTTGCTGCGGCGGCTCGACGTCGTAGCGCGCCTCGGGCAACCGATCCTCCTCGGCCTTTCGCGCAAGGGCTTCCTGGGGCGTCTGGCGGGGATCGAAAATCCGGCAGAGCGGGATGGCGTCAGTATTGCAGCCCTGCTTTGGACGCGGCGGCATCCAGGTGCGGTAGTCTATCGTGTGCACAACGTGGGAGCGACCCGGCAAGCTTTGCGCATCTGGGATGCTCTAGAGTCAGAAGGATAAAGCATGACAAGACGTTTTTTTGGTACGGATGGTGTGCGTGGCCGAGTCGGCGAGATCCCAATGCGAGCCGATTGGGTGTTGCAACTCGGCTGGGCTGCGGGTCGAGTGCTCACCCGGGGGGTGCAGGGGCGCCCGCGGGTACTGATCGGTAAGGATACCCGCCTTTCCGGGTATCTCCTCGAGTCGGCGCTCGAATCCGGGCTTGCGGCAGCTGGGGTCGATGTTCTACTGGTCGGCCCTCTGCCCACCCCGGCCATAGCGTATCTCACCCGCACCCTGCGCGCCCATGCCGGCATCGTCATCAGCGCTTCGCACAATCCCTACGAAGACAATGGTATCAAGTTTTTTTCTGCCGACGGCTACAAACTGCCGGATGCGGTAGAGGAAGCCATTGAGGTGGAACTCGAAAAACCCATGGCCTGTTCCGCCCCAGATGCCCTCGGCAAGGCGCGTCGAGTCGACGACGCCTCCGGTCGTTATGTCGAGTATTGCAAGACCACCTTTCCCGTCAGCGCGGATCTGCGCGGTTTGCGGATCGTAGTCGACGCCGCCCATGGTGCCGGTTACAAGGTCGCGCCCATGGTATTTAGCGAACTGGGGGCGCAGGTGGAAAGCATCGGGGTCCAGCCCAACGGGATCAATATCAACGATGGTGTGGGCTCGACGGCGCCGGCGGCCCTGATTGCGGCAGTAGCCGAGCATCGGGCGGATCTTGGCATTGCCCTCGATGGCGACGGCGATCGTGTTCTGCTGGTCGACGCCAAAGGCAATGCCTGGGATGGTGATGCCATCCTCTGGATTCTCGCCCAGGCCATGGCCGAGCAGGGGGCGCTGCCGGGTGTGGTCGGCACGGTAATGAGTAATCTGGGTTTGGAGCGAGCCCTGCAGAATGCGGGGATCCCCTTCGTGCGCAGCGCCGTGGGCGATCGTTACGTGCTCGAACGCATGCAAGCCCTGGGCTATCCCCTGGGGGGCGAAAATTCTGGGCACATCATTACCCCTGCCAACACCACTGGCGACGCCATTCTTGCCGCCCTGCAGGTACTTGCTTTCTTGCAGCGCAAGGGACGGCAGTTGCACGAGTTTGCCGGTGCCCTACAGCTCTACCCGCAGGTGCTCGTTGGCCTGCGCTTGGCAGATGCCAAGGGCAAACTCCAGCGCGCGGATGTCCAGGCGGCCCTGAAGAGTGCAGAACGGCAGTTGGCCGGCCATGGGCGACTGCTGGTACGTGCTTCCGGCACCGAGCCCTTACTGCGCATCATGGTCGAGGCCGAGGACCGACAGATTGCCGTAAGCGCTGCCGAGCAGCTGCGCGCACAAATCGCCGCCTGTGTTGCAGAGCCTGCCAATGTTTGAGCGCGGGGCAAATTGACCCTTACCGGGGGACTCTTTACACTCCCCCGTTCATTCGGATGGTTACAGGTAGAGGGAAGGCGACGTGCGCGCGATCATGGTAGCTGGCAATTGGAAGATGAATGGCCTGAATGCAGATGCCGAGCATCTCACCCAGGCGATTATCGACGCAGGTTTAGTGCCAGCCTCGCCGGAGGTCGTTCTTTTCCCGCCTTTTACGCTCTTGACGACGGTGCAGCAGGTCGCCAAGGGCGGCTCCCTACGCTGGGGAGGGCAAAATCTCTTCTGGGAGGCGCACGGCGCCTACACCGGCGAAATTTCTGGTGCGATGTTGCGCGATACCGGTTGCCGCTACGTGTTGGTCGGTCATTCCGAGCGCCGGCAGATCTTCCAGGAGAGCGACGAGATCGTCCTGCGTAAGGTCAAAGCTGCACTCCACTCGGGCTTGGTACCCATGGTCTGTATCGGCGAGACAGAGCAGGAATACCTCGAAGGGCGCACCCAGGAGGTGCTGCGACGCCAGGTGGAAGCCATTTTGCCTGCCCTCGGCAGCGCCGGACAGCAAGCCAACCTGATCCTTGCCTACGAGCCCGTTTGGGCCATTGGCACGGGCAAGACCGCGAGTCCCGCCCAGGCCCAGGAGGTGCATGCCTTCGTGCGCAGTCTGATTGCCGCCAAGAGTCCCGATATCGCGCGCAAGATTTTGATTCTTTATGGCGGCAGTGTAAAAGCAAGTAACGCCAAAGCGCTTTTTGCCGAGCCCGATATCGACGGTGGTCTGGTTGGCGGCGCTTCCTTGCAAGCGGCAGAATTCATTCAGATCTGCCAAGCTGCCCATGCGGTAATCCGAGGTCTTTGATTATGTATACTTTGTTGCTGGTCTTGCAGGTCCTGATCTGCATCGCCTTGGTCGGACTGGTATTGATCCAAAAAGGGCAGGGTGCCGATATTGGCGCCGTTTTTGGTGGCGGTGGTTCGCAAACGGTCTTTGGCGCCCAGGGGGCAGGCAATTTCCTCAGTCATGTCACGGCAGTGTTGGCGGCCCTCTTTTTCCTCAACAGTCTGGCCCTGGCCTATCTTTCGGAGCACGAAGCCCATCAGGTAGGAGCCGGTATCGCCTTGCCGAGCACCAGTCCCGTTGCGGCTCCAGTAGCTTCTGGTGCGGCTCCGGCAGCTTCCGTCGCGCCGAGCGCGCCGGCGGCCAGCTCGTCAGCAGCGGCCAGCAGTAGCGCGCAGCCGGCCATGGCAGCGCCAAGTGCCGGTAAGGTGCAGTCCGCTGCGAATAAGCCTTGACGTCTTTCCCAGGGCATGAGACATTTTTGATCCACTTGCCGAAGTGGTGAAATTGGTAGACACACCGTCTTGAGGGGGCGGCGGCGCAAGCCATACCGGTTCGAGTCCGGTCTTCGGCACCAAATCACAGCCCGCGTGGCTGTTTTTTTGTCTCTGGAATAGTTCAGAGATTTGATTATACAGATAAAATTATTTTTATAGCGACCCTGACGGGTGATGACGACAGTGTTGGAGGGGCCGGTTCGGTGCTTGGACAGTATTTGCCTGTGCTGATATTTCTGCTGGTTGCCTTGGTGGTCGGCGTGGTGCCCTTGGTTCTGGGTAGCAAGCTGGGCCCCAGTCGACCCGACAGCGAAAAACTCTCACCCTACGAGTGCGGTTTCGAGGCCTTCGAAGATGCGCGCGTCAAATTCGACGTACGCTACTATCTTGTCGCCATCCTGTTCATTCTCTTCGACTTGGAGATCGCCTTTTTGTTTCCCTGGGCGGTGGTTTTCGATGCCGTCGGAATGACGGGCTTTTTGGCCATGATGGTGTTTCTGGCCATTCTCGTCGTTGGCTTCATTTACGAATGGAAGAAGGGGGCCTTGGAATGGGAATAGAAGGGGTTCTCGAAAAGGGTTTTGTTACCACCAGTATCGACACGGTGGTAAATTGGAGCCGTACGGGTTCGCTCTGGCCCATGACCTTCGGCCTTGCCTGTTGTGCTGTCGAAATGATGCACGCCGGTGCAGCACGTTACGACCTCGATCGCTTCGGCATCATCTTCCGGCCTAGTCCGCGACAATCCGATGTGATGATCGTTGCCGGCACCCTGGTCAACAAAATGGCGCCAGCCCTGCGCAAGGTCTATGACCAGATGCCAGAGCCGCGCTGGGTAGTGTCCATGGGTTCCTGCGCCAATGGCGGGGGCTACTATCATTACTCTTACAGCGTCGTGCGCGGTTGCGATCGCATCGTCCCGGTCGATGTCTACGTGCCGGGTTGCCCGCCCACGGCGGAGGCCCTTCTCTTTGGGCTGATACAGCTACAAAAGAAGATCCGCCGCACCAATACTATCGCCAGGTAGCCCATGACCGAAATGCTCGAAACAATGCTCCAGCAGCTACAAGCTGGGCTCGGGGATCGCATCCGCCGCCATCGCCTCGCGCGCGGCGAGTTGACTTTGGAGCTGGTGCGCGACGATTTTCTACAGAGCTGCACCTGGTTGCGCGATGTCGCAGGCTTTGATCAACTCATCGACATATGCGGTGTCGACTACTCCGAGTACGGCGAGGGAAGTTGGGAAGGAGAGCGCTTCGCCGTGGTGTACCACCTCCTCGGCATCGCCCATCGCCGGCGCTTACGGCTGCGGGTGTTTCTCGACGAGGAGTTGCCCATCATCCCCTCGGTCAATGGGATCTGGCCGGCGGCCAACTGGTTTGAGCGGGAGGCCTTCGATCTTTTTGGTTTCCTTTTCGAGGGCCACCCCGACCTACGCCGCATCCTTACCGATTACGGCTTTGTTGGTCATCCCTTCCGTAAGGATTTCCCCTTGGTGGGTACCGTCGAGATGCGGTACGACCCCGACCAGCGGCGGGTGATCTACGAACCCACCCACACCGAGGAGCGGGTCGTGGTGCCGCGTATCGTACGCAGTGACGAGGAGGGACGCTTCAATGCCAGAAATTAGCAATTTCACCATGAATTTCGGGCCGCAGCATCCTTCCGCCCACGGCGTGTTGCGCCTCGTGCTGGAGCTCGATGGCGAGGTCATCGAACGCGCCGACCCGCATATCGGCCTGCTCCATCGTGCTACGGAAAAGCTCGCCGAGCACAAGACCTATCTCCAAAATTTGCCGTACATGGATCGCCTCGA
>DDOU01000017.1:13023-15408 GCA_002341825.1 Candidatus Igneacidithiobacillus taiwanensis
CATGCCTACTGTCGCGCGGTGGAAGGCCTGCTCGGCATCGAGGTGCCGCTGCGAGCGCAGTACATTCGCACCATGTTCGATGAAATCACCCGGATTCTAAACCATTTGCTCTGGTTGGGTGCCTATGCCCTCGATGTTGGGGCGATGTCGGTCTTTCTCTATTGCTTCCGTGAGCGCGAAGATCTCATGGACGTCTACGAAGCGGTTTCCGGCGCCCGCATGCATGCCGCCTATTATCGTCCAGGTGGTGTCTATCGCGACCTGCCGGATCGTATGCCCCAGTACGAGGCCTCGCCATACCGCGATGCCAAGCGTCTCGCCGAACTCAACGCCAATCGTCAGGGTTCGGTGCTCGATTTTATCGAGGATTTTACCCGCCGCTTTCCCGGCTATGTCGACGAATACGAGACCCTGCTCACCGATAACCGTATCTGGAAGCAGCGCACCGTTGGCATTGGCGTGGTGGCGCCGGAGCGGGCCATTGCCCTTGGCTTTACCGGGCCGATGCTGCGTGCTTCCGGGGTAGCTTGGGATCTGCGGCGCACCCAACCCTATGCCGCTTACGATGCCCTCGATTTCGAGATCCCTGTCGGTAAGGAGGGTGATTGCTACGATCGTTACCTGGTGCGCGTGGCGGAGATGCGCGAGAGCAACAAGATCATCGCCCAATGCGTCGACTGGTTGCGCAAAAACCCCGGGCCGGTGATCGTCGACGACTACAAAATCGCGCCGCCGCCGCGGGAAGAGATGAAGACCAGCATGGAGGCTCTGATCCATCACTTCAAGCTCTTCTCCGAGGGGATGATCGTGCCGCCCGGGGAAATTTACGCGGCCGTAGAGGCACCCAAGGGAGAGTTTGGGATTTATCTACTCTCCGATGGCGCCAATAAGCCGTACCGGATGAAAATTCGCGCCCCTGGTTTTTCCCATCTTGCGGCCATGGACGAAATGGCCAGAGGACACATGATTGCGGATGTGGTGGCTATTTTGGCGACCATGGACATCGTCTTTGGGGAGATCGATCGATGAGTACCTGGTTGAGCGAGGCCGCCCTGGAGGAAATCGCCCGCGAGCGCCGCAAGTATCCGCCGGAGCAGGCACGCTCGGCGCTGCTCGCGGCCCTGCGCATTGCCCAGGAAGAGCATGGCTATCTACCCGAGGCCCTGATCGAACATGTGGCCGACTTACTCGGGGTGCCTGCCATCCAGGCCTTCGAAGTGGCAACCTTTTACACCATGTATGATCTACAGCCGGTGGGTAAGCACCAGTTCTGCGTCTGTGGCAGCGTCTCCTGCTTTCTCAACGGTTCCGACGCGATCCTCGCACACCTGCAACAGCGCCTGGGTATTGGTATTGGCGAAACCACGGCCGATGGCCTTTTCACCATCAAGGAGGTGGAGTGCTTGGGGGCTTGCAAGGATGCGCCCATGATGCAACTGGGTGATCGCTACATCGAAAATCTGACGCCCGAAAAAATTGATGCGCTCATTGCGCAACTGCGGCAGGAGGTCCAACGATGAGTACCGAGGAATTCGTCAACGGTGTTACGCTTCGTAATCGCGGTATCCCTGATTCCCATCGGCTGCGGGTATACCAAGAGACCGGGGGTTATCGGGCCTTGCGCAAGGTCCTGCTCGAAGGCATGACCCCAGACCAGATCATCAATGAAATGAAGACCTCCGCCCTGCGTGGGCGCGGTGGCGCCGGTTTTCCCACCGGCCTCAAGTGGAGTTTCATGCCCAAGGGGGTAACGGGCATGAAATACCTCCTCTGCAATGCCGATGAGGGCGAGCCAGGCACCTGTAAGGATCGCGACATCATGCGCTATGAGCCGCATCGTCTCATCGAGGGGATGATCATCGGCGCCTATGCCATGGGTGCACGTGCTGGTTACATCTTCATTCGAGGCGAATTCATCGAGCCCATTCGCATCGTCGAAGGTGCCTTGGCCGAGGCCTACGCGGCCGGCCTTCTCGGGGAGCGGATTTTAGGCACCGATTTTTCCTTCGACCTTTACGTCCATCGCGGTGCTGGCGCTTATATCTGTGGCGAGGAAACCGCCCTCATGGAAGCCCTCGAGGGAAAGAAAGGACAGCCGCGCTTCAAGCCTCCTTTTCCGGCCAGTTACGGCCTCTATGGGCAACCGACCACCATCAACAATGTCGAAACCTTTGCTTCGGTTCCCGATATCATCATCAACGGCGGCCAGTGGTTTCTCGACCTGGGCAAGCCCAACAACGGCGGCACCAAGATCTTCTCCGTTACTGGCCATGTGCAAAAGCCGGGTAACTTTGAGGTGCCGATGGGCACCCCCTTCCGCGACCTGCTCGCCATGGCTGGTGGTCTGCGTCCGGGGCGCAGCCTCAAGGCCGTGATTCCCGGCGG
>DDOU01000017.1:15466-34917 GCA_002341825.1 Candidatus Igneacidithiobacillus taiwanensis
GCCCTGGGCGCCGGTTCGGTCATCGTCATTGACGATAGCGTCTGTATCGTTAGCGTGGTCGAGCGAATTTCCCGCTTTTACATGCACGAATCTTGCGGACAATGCACCCCCTGCCGCGAAGGTATGGGCTGGCTGTGGCGGGTGATGCACCGCATCGAGAATGGCCAGGGCCGAGAGTCGGATCTCGAACTGCTGCAGAACGTTGGCAGTCGCATCGAGGGACGCACCATCTGCGCCTTGGCGGACGGCGGCGTGGCGCCGGTGACCAGCTCTTTGCGCCTCTTCCCCGACGAATATCTACATCATGTGCGGCACAAGACCTGCCTCGTTGGTGGCGGTGCCCAGCGGAGGGTTGCCTGATGCCACGCCTCGAGATCGACGGGCAGGAAATCGAGGTTCCTGCCGGTACGACCCTGATGGAGGCCGCGCAGCAGCTCGGTATCTACATCCCCTTCTTTTGCTATCATCCAAAGCTCTCGGTTGCTGCCAACTGCCGCATGTGTTTGGTGGATGTGGAAAAACAGGCCAAGCCATTGCCGGCCTGTGCGACTCCGGCAAGCGATGGCATGAAGGTTGCCACCCGCTCGCGTCGCGCCAAAATGGCGCAGCAGGGGGTATTGGAATTTCTCCTCATCAATCATCCCCTGGATTGCCCGATCTGCGATCAGGGCGGTGAATGTCCCTTGCAGGACGTCACCATGGGCTATGCCAATCCCCATAGCCTGTACACCGAAGAAAAACGGGTGGTCGAAGACAAAGACATCGGTCCGCTGATTGCAACCGAAATGACCCGCTGCATCCAGTGTACCCGCTGTGTGCGCTTTGGTACCGAGATTGGCGGTATTAGTGAGCTCGGCGCTACCGGAAGGGGCGAGAAGATGACCATTGGCACCTATGTCGCCAAGGCCGTACGTTCGGAGCTCTCGGGCAACATGATCGACCTTTGTCCGGTGGGCGCCCTCACCAGCAAACCCTTCCGCTACAAGGCCCGCTCCTGGGAGCTCAAGCATAGCAGTAGCCTTTGCCCGCATTGCTCTACCGGCTGTAACACCGATGTGCAAAGCCTGGGCAAAGAAGTGCTGCGGGTCAAACCGCGCAGCAACGAGGCGGTGAACGAGGAGTGGCTCTGCGACAAGGGGCGTTTTGCCTACACCGGCCTGCAGGCAGCAGACCGCCTGCAGCAGCCCATGCTCCGGGTCAATGGCAAGTTGCAGCCGGCATCTTGGGCCGAGGCCTTGGATCTTGCCAGTTCTGCCCTGCAGCAGGTCATCGGCAAGCACGGACCAGATGCCGTGAGTGGTATCATCTCGCCGTCTGCCAGCAATGAGGAGCTCTACTTATTTCAAGCCTTGCTGCGCAGTCTTGGGGTGCGCGCCATCGATCATCGACTGCGGCAGACGGATTTCCGCGCCGATCCGGCCATGCCTCTCTATCCGGCCCTCAACATGAGCCTCGAGCAACTGGAAAGTGAAGCCTTTGTGTTGCTCTGCCATGCCTACCCGCGGGAGCAACAGCCCCTTACCAATCATCGCCTGCGCAAGGCAGCACGGGCGGGAGCGCAGATTTGGGCCATAGACGGCGCCAAGCGCGAATTCAACTATCCCCTGCGGCAAATTTGCGCCCCTGCGGGTGCCGATCTTGCCCTATACCGCGGGCTCGTAGCCATTTTACGCGATGGCGAGCAGACGCAGGACGTCGAACTCCGGGCGTTGGCAACGGCCCTACAGCAGGCCAGCAAGCCCCTTTTCATGCTCGGAAACGGTCTGCTGCAGCATCCCCAGGCTGCCGAATTGCTGGCCGCAATTGCATCCCTCGTGGCTTTGGTAGACGGGCGGATTTCCTGGCTTGCCGAGGCGGCCAACAGTGCCGGGGCTTGGCTACTCGGTTGTGTGGCGAGTCGCAAAATTGGCGGGGCACTGGTAATTGATGCCCCGGATCTTTGGTCTGGCAAGAAGGCCTTTGTGCTCTACGGGGTCGAGCCGGAAGCCGACGCCATGGATGCCTTGCGTGCGCGTGCGGCTCTCGATGCCGCCGACTGTGTGATCAGCATTGCGAGCTTTTTGGGCGAAGCCGAAGAATATGCCGATATCGTCCTACCACTTGCCAGTTGGGCCGAAAGCAGCGGCAGCTTCTTTAACAATGAAGGGCGCTTGCAGGAGTATCGGGCGGCCGTGCGCCCGGCGGGAGAATCGCGTCCAGGCTGGAAGATCCTGCGCGTATTGGCGGATCATCTCGAGGTGCCAGGGCTGGACTTTGACGATCTGCAGGCGGTACAGGCGGCCTGGCAGGGGGCGCTTGGCGAATTTCCCCTCGATGTACCGGGTCTGGGCACCTTCCCCGAACTGCAGCCAAGCCGCATGGTAGCCGAGGCGGGATACCGGTTGCTGGGCGACTGGGGCATTTATCGGCAGGACCCCTTGGTGCGGCGCGCCCCGCCCCTGGCCGAGGAGGCGCAAGCCCGCGTGCATCCCGACACCCTGGCCGAACTCGGCATTACCGGGTCGACCCTCGAGGTGCTCGGTGGGAATGGTGCGCGGGTGCAATTGCCGGTGCTCGTCGATGCCGGCATTCCGCGCGCTGCCCTCTGGGTCAATTTTGGCCATCCCGAGACGCAGGCCCTGGGTGGGGTGGGCCGCGTCGTCCATCTCCAGCAGCCCTCCTTACGGGCACGGGCGTAGAGGAGCGGCTATGCACGAGTTACTCACAGCGCCTTGGTGGCCGCCAGTTTGGGCCCTGATCAAGATCATCTTCGTCCTCGTTCCCCTCTTGCTTGGCGTAGCGTATCTGACCCTCGCCGAGCGCAAGGTCATTGGCTACATTCAGATTCGCATTGGGCCCAACCGAGTCGGTTTTCGTGGCGTGCTGCAGCCAATTGCCGACGCCTTGAAGCTGCTCTTCAAGGAAGTGCTGATTCCTGCCAATGCCAATCGTTTTCTTTTTCTGGCGGCGCCCGTGCTGGCTTTTGTGCCGGCGATGCTGGTGTGGGCGGCAGTACCTTTCGGTCCGGATGTTGCCATCAGCAACATGAATGCTGGGCTGCTCTATGTGTTGGCAATTGCTGGCCTTGGCGTGTACGGCATCATCATTGCTGGCTGGGCCTCCAACTCCAAGTATGCCTTTTTGGGAGCAATGCGCGCCGCGGCGCAGTTGGTGGCCTACGAAATCGCCATGGGCTTTGCCTTGGTTGGGGTGCTCATGCTGGCGCAGACCCTCAACCTCAGTAAGATCGTCGAGGCCCAGGCAGGCTCCGGTTTTTGGTCTTGGTACTGGCTGCCGCTCTTCCCTTTCTTTTTGGTGTATTTCATTTCTGGCGTGGCGGAGACCAACCGTGCGCCCTTTGATGTAGCCGAGGGCGAATCGGAGATAGTTGCCGGTTTTCATGTCGAGTATTCCGGCATGGGCTTTGCCCTGTTTTTCCTTGCCGAATACGCCAACATGATCTTCGTTTCGATACTGACCACGGTGCTCTTCCTTGGCGGTTGGTATCCGCCGTTTCAGATTGCTCCCTTTACCTGGGTTCCGGGCTTGGTTTGGTTGTTGCTAAAAACTGCCTTCCTGCTGTACGTCTTCCTTTGGATCCGCGCCACCTTCCCCCGCTATCGCTATGACCAGATCATGCGACTGGGCTGGAAGGTCTTCATTCCCATCACCATTGCCTGGATCGTGGTCGTGGGTGTCGCCCTTGAGACCCCCCTGCGGGCCGTACTGCGCTGAGGAGATTGTCATGGCCAGTCCCGTCACACGTTGGTTTCGGTCTTTCTTTTTGCTCGAGCTGCTGCGCGGAATGCAGCTGACCGGTCGCTACTTTTTCGCGCGCAAGTTCACGGTGCAGTACCCCGAGGAAACGACTCCGCAATCGCCGCGTTTTCGCGGCCTGCACGCCCTGCGTCGCTATGAGAATGGCGAAGAGCGCTGCATTGCCTGTAAACTCTGTGAGGCAATCTGCCCCGCCCTGGCAATTACCATCGAAAGCGAGGAGCGCAGCGATGGCACTCGGCGCACCAGTCGCTATGACATCGATCTCAGTAAGTGTATCTTCTGCGGGCTTTGCGAGGAGTCGTGTCCGGTCGATTCCATTGTCGAGACGCGAGTCCTGAGCTACCACGCCGAAAATCGCAGCGAATTGCTCTACAATAAGATTCGCTTGCTCGGTAATGGCGACCGTCTGGAGCCCGAACTGGCACGCGACCGACAGGCCGATAGCGCCTACCGTTGAGAGAGAAAGTAAACCACCATGTTGCTCACCACCACGCTCCTTTTTTACGTTTTCTCGGCAGTGCTGTTGTTGTCGGCACTGCTGGTGATTACCGCGCGTAACCCGGTATATTCTGCCCTCTATTTGGTGCTGGCATTCTTCAATGCTGCGGCGCTTTTCTTACTGTTGGGTGCGGAATTTTTGGGTCTGATTCTGATTTTGGTCTACGTTGGTGCGGTAATGGTGCTTTTCCTCTTTGTCGTGATGATGCTCGACATCAACCTAACGCGCTTGAAAGAGGGCTTTTTGCGGTATTTGCCGCTGGGTTTGGCGGTGGCCATCGTTGGCGTATTGGAAATGGTGTCGGTTTTTTGGGTGGCACCCTTGGGTCGGGTGCCGGCGCCCGGCCCCATTCCGGCCGATGCCGACAACACCCGTGCCCTCGGGCAGCTACTCTATACCCACTATCTATATCCCTTCGAGATTGCGGCGGTAATCCTCCTGGTAGCGATCATTGCCGCCATTGCCCTGACCTTGCGCCGCCGGCCCGATACCAAATCGCAAGCGGTGGGTCGGCAGGTGGCGGTGGCCGTCAAGGATCGTTTGCGTATGGTCGACCTACGAGGACCGCGGCAATGACGGCACCGAATCTGTCGCAGTGGCTGATTTTGGGGGCTTTGCTCTTTTCCATCGGGGTGGTGGGGATTTTTCTCAATCGCAAGAATGTCATCATTCTGCTCATGGCGATCGAAATCCTGCTACTCGCCGTCAACATCAATTTTGTCGCCTTTTCGCGCTATCTGGGCAATTTGGAAGGGCAGATCTTCGTGTTTTTTGTGCTTACGGTTGCCGCCGCAGAGGCTGCCATCGGTCTGGCGATCCTCGTGGTCTATTTCCGTAATCGCCGCAGTATCAATGTAGAAGACATCGACGAGTTACGGGGTTGAACATGGAGATCTTTGCTTGGCTGCATAGTCTGCCGCCCATTTGGGTCTATTTGCTCATTCCTCTGGCTCCCCTGGCGGGTGCCTTGGTCGCCGGTTTTGGGGGATGGGCCCTGCGCGAGCGGGCACATTGGGCACCTATTTTGGGTGTTGCTTTTGCCCTCTATCTATCGATATTCGTGTTGCTCGAAGTACTCCATGGGGTCAGCTTTTACGGTAATGTCTATACATGGGCGGTGTTCGGCAATCTACCGGTACATATCGGTTTCGATATCGATAGCTTGACGGCGGTGATGCTGGTGGTAGTGACCTTCGTGTCGCTCTGCGTGCATATCTACACCATCGGCTATATGCACGGTGACCCCGGCTACGCCCGCTTCTTTAGCTACATTGCGCTTTTTACCTTCAGCATGCTGATGCTGGTCATGGCCAATAATTTTCTCCAGCTCTTTTTTGGCTGGGAAGCGGTGGGGCTGGTTTCGTATCTACTCATTGGCTTTTGGTTCACTCGTGAAAGCGCCAATCAGGCTGCCCTCAAGGCCTTTTTGGTCAACCGCGTTGGCGATTTTGGTTTTCTCATCGGTATTGCGGCGATCTATCACTACTGTGGCAGCCTCGATTACCGCACGGTCTTTGCGGCCGTGCCCGGGCTCGTCGGGCAGACGGTGACCATCCTCCCGGGGCATCGTTGGTCGGTGCTCACCTGGATTGCTTTGCTGCTCTTTATCGGTGCCATGGGGAAGTCGGCACAGGTGCCCCTGCATGTTTGGTTGCCCGAATCGATGGAAGGTCCGACCCCCATTTCGGCGCTGATCCATGCTGCCACCATGGTCACGGCGGGGATCTTCATGGTCTCGCGGATGTCGCCCATCTACGAGCAGTCGGCTACTGCCTTGAGCGTGGTATTGATCATCGGTGCCATCACCGCCCTGTTCATGGGCTTGATCGGGCTCGTGCAGAACGACATCAAACGCATCATTGCCTATTCCACCCTCTCCCAACTCGGCTATATGACCGCCGCCCTCGGTGCCTCGGCCTTCTCGGCAGCCATCTTTCATTTGATGACCCACGCCTTCTTCAAAGCATTGCTCTTCCTGGCCGCGGGTTCGGTCATCCATGCTATGGAGAATGAGCAGGATATCCGCAAAATGGGTGGTCTGCGCCGACATATGCCGATCACTTACCTGACCTTTTTGGTGGGCGCGTTGGCACTATCGGGAATTCCGCCCTTTGCCGGCTTCTTCAGTAAAGATCTGATCATCGAAGCGGTGGGCGACTCGTCGATGGTTGGCGCCCACTTCGCCTACCTGCTTTTGGTTGTCGGCGCCCTGGTGACGGCCCTGTACACCTTCCGCATGTTTTTCCTGGTTTTTCATGGCAAGCAGCGGATGGACGAGCATACGCGCGCCCATCTGCACGAGTCCCCTGGGGTGATTACCTTGCCCCTCATCGTCCTGGCCATTCCCTCTTTGCTGGCGGGCTGGTTTTTCATTGCCCCGGTTGGTCTTGGGGATTTTCTCGACAGTTCGCTGCAAATTCGGGCGCAATGGAATACCGTGGCCGAGATTGCCAGCCATTGGCAGGGAGCGGGGGTGTTTCTGCTCCACGGCCTGCAGGCCTGGCCCTTCTGGTTGGCGATCTTAGGTATTGCCTTGGCGGTCTGGTTCTACCTGTTGCACGATGGGGTACCCGCTGGACTGAGCACACTGCTTGCCCCGGCCACCTGGGTATTGCGCAAAAAATATGGTTTCGATGCCTTTAATCAATGGGTCTTTGTGCGCGGGGCGTTGCTCTTTGGTCGTCGCTTTTGGCATTGGGGCGATGAGTCCCTCATCGATGGAGCGATGGTCAACGGTAGTGCGCGTATGGTGGCGCGGGCGGCGCTTTCTTGGCGGCGCTTACAGACCGGTTATATTTATCATTATGCCTTTGTCATGATTATCGGCCTCGTTCTTTTCATGACCTATTTCATGATCTGGAGGGGCTAAACCGTGTATTCCTTTGGCATACTGAGCGCCGCAATCTGGGTGCCCATTGTGGGGGGATTCCTGGTCCTCTCCTTGGGTGATCGTGCCGGCGGCAACTTGGCGCGCTGGGCTTCGCTGCTGGTGTCCGTGGCAACCTTCGCCATCACGCTGCCGCTTTTGACGGGTTTCGATACGCAGACGGCGGCGATGCAGTTCGTAGAGCGGATACCCTGGATTCCGTCCTTCCATATCGAATATTTCTTGGGCATCGATGGGATCTCCCTGTGGTTCATTCTGCTCACCAGTTTCTTGACGGTGCTGGTGGTCATCTCTTCCTGGCGCAATGTTTCGAGCCGGCTATCGCAGTATCTAGCTGCTTTCCTGATCATGGACGGGCTGATGATTGGGGTCTTTTGCGCCCTCGACGCCATCCTCTTTTATGTTTTCTGGGAAGCGATGCTGATCCCCATGTTCCTGATCATTGGGGTCTGGGGCGGCCCGCGTCGCGTCTACGCGACCATCAAGTTCTTCTTGTACACCTTCCTCGGCTCGGTGCTGATGTTGGTGGCCTTTCTCTACCTCTATTTTCATTGTGGCGATAGTTTCAGTCTGCTGGCCTTCCAGCGCATCCCTCTGGGGGCTTCGGCACAGATTTGGATTTTCCTCGCCTTCCTCATTGCCTTTGCGGTGAAGATTCCCATGTGGCCGGTGCATACCTGGCTACCCGACGCTCACGTCGAGGCGCCCACGGGCGGTTCGGTCATCCTCGCGGCGGTCATGCTGAAGATGGGAGCCTACGGTTTTCTGCGTCTGAGTCTGCCCATCACCCCCGATGCCAGCCATCAGTTGGCGTGGTTGATGATCACCCTATCGCTCATCGCCATCGTCTACATTGCATTGATTGCCGTCGTCCAAAAAGACATGAAAAAGCTCATTGCCTATTCCTCCATTGCGCACATGGGCTATGTCACCCTGGGCTTTTTCGTCTTTACCCAGACGGCGGTAGAGGGCGCCATCATTCAAATGCTATCCCACGGTTTTGTGAGTGCGGCGATGTTTCTCTGCGTGGGAGTGCTCTATGACCGTATGCACACCCGGGAAATCGAGGCCTATGGCGGGGTCGCCAATGTAATGCCCATTTTTGCCAGCCTGATGATGCTGTTTGCCATGGGTAATGTTGGCTTGCCGGGCACTTCGGGCTTTGTTGGCGAGTTCATGGTCGTGCTGGGCACCTATCAGGCCTATCCCTGGCCGGCCATCATTGCTGCTACGGGACTGATCACTGGTGCTGCCTATACCCTCTGGCTCTTCAAGCGCGTGCTCTTTGGCGGCATCGTGCATGCTCAGGTCGCTGCCCTGAACGACCTCAATGGTCGCGAGATCCTGGTCTTGGGTAGCTTGGCGGGCCTGGTCTTGCTGCTTGGGGTATGGCCGGCACCTTTCCTCGATGTCGTCCACGTTTCGGTGGCACACCTGCTGCAGCAGGTGAGCGTCAGCAAGATTCCGAGTTGAGGAGGCAGCATGCATAACGCCTTGTCCCATTGGCCCTTCGCCATCCCGGAAATCTGGGTCTTGGTGATGGCTTGTGTGGTTTTGCTCGTCGATGTCTATGTCGGCAAGCGTCAGCGTGACCTTGCCTTTGTGCTCACGGGCTTCAGCCTGCTCGCCGCCATGGCCCTGACCTGGGCAGATCGGGGCCAGAGTGGTTTTGCCTTCTTCGGCCAGTTGCGTCTCGATCCCTTTACCAGTGTTGCCAGTTTTTTTGTCGAGCTGCTCACCCTTTTGGTCCTGCTCTACTCTCGCAAGTATCTGCTACGCCGCGGTCTCTATCGTGGCGAGGTCTTCGTGCTATTGCTCTTTGCCCTGCTCGGGGCAATGATTCTGATCTCCGGCAGCAATCTGCTGATTCTCTACTTGGGGCTGGAGCTCCTCGCCTTGAGCCAGTATGCCCTGGTTGCTTTACAGCGCGATAACCTACGTGCCACCGAGGCAGGGCTGAAATACTTCATTCTTGGCGCGCTGGCCTCTGCGCTGCTGCTCTACGGCATGTCGTTGCTCTATGGTTTGACTGGCGTCTTGAACCTTCAGCAGATTGCCGTGGCCCTGATCAATGTCGGCCCACAGAACTTTTTGCTCGTTCTTGCCGTGGTTTTCGTGGTGGCGGGCATCGCCTTCAAACTAGGGGCAGCACCCTTTCATATGTGGCTACCCGATGCCTACCAGGGAGCGCCGACGCCGGTTACCCTCTTCATGTCATCGGTGCCGAAGATCGCGATCTTTGCCCTTTTTCTGCGGATTCTTGTGGAGGGCGGTTATGGCAGCATCGAGATTTGGCGCCAGCTCTTCATTGCCCTGGTCCTCGTCTCCCTCCTGATCGGGAACGTGGTTGCCATCGCCCAAACCAATCTCAAGCGCATGCTCGCCTATTCGACAGTGGGCAACATGGGCTTTCTTGCCCTCGGTATTGTTGCTGGTACCCAAAATGGTCTGGCCAGTGCTTTCTTTTATGCCGTGGTTTACGCCTTGATGGCGGTGGCGGCCTTTGGGTTGATCGTCTACTTGAGTCGTGAGGGCTTCGAAGCGGAGGAAATCAGCGATCTGCGTGGTCTTGGCCGGAGCCGACCCTGGGCCGCCTTTCTCTTGCTCGTGATCATGTTTTCTCTGGCGGGGGTACCACCGACCATCGGTTTTTACGCCAAGCTGGCAGTGTTTCAGGCTCTCATCGAGGCGCATTTCGTGTGGTTGGCGGTATTCGGTGTCCTGATGGCGGTGGTGGGGGCGTTTTACTATCTCCGGGTGCTCAAGGTTGCCTTGTTCGATCCACCGGCGGAAGATCTGCACTATGGCGCCGATGACCCACTTGCGGCCTCGGTACTGACCGTCAACAGTGTTGCCCTTCTACTACTTGGCATCGTTCCCGGCGCCTTGTTGGCATTTTGTTTCCATGCCTTGCAGGGGGTGCTTTGATGAATCTTTCGCAGTGGGCGTTGCTATATATCGGAATCGCCTTTTTGCTCGCAAATCTGCCCTGGTTCAGCGCGCGACGCTTTTTTTTCGGAACCAGCCAGCCGCAAAAAACCTTGCCTTGGTATCTTGCCGAGTGGTTTACGCTGTACATCGTGACGGGTCTACTGGGAATGGGCATCGAGCGCATCGTTGATGGCAGCAACCATGCCCAGGGTTGGGAGTTCTATGTGATTGCCCTGTGCATGTTTGCCGTTTTCGCCATTCCGGGCTTCCTTTGGCGTTTTAACATCGTCCCGATGCTGCGCCGATCTTGACGGATGCCCATAAGTGCTGATATTTTTAAGAGATTAGGCGCGTAGCTCAGGGGGAGAGCGCTACCTTGACACGGTAGAGGTCGGCGGTTCGAAACCGCCCGTGCCTACCATACCCGCACCAGAGGGTCCGACTCGCTGGTGCTTTTTCTTTGGAGATGGCATGCCCGCAATACGTCTGCCCGATGGTTCCGTTCGCTCGTATCCCACGCCCATTACGGGTGCGGAGTTGGCCCAGGATATCGGCGCGGGCCTGGCCAAAGCGGCCTTGGCGGTGCGCATTGATGGACAGCTGCGCGATTTGAACAGCGCCATCGATCACGATGCCGAGGTGAGCATCATCACCAAGGACAGTCCCGAGGGTCTGGAAATTTTGCGCCACTCGACGGCGCATTTGCTCGCGCAGGCGGTAAAGCAGCTGTTCCCCGATGTGCAGGTAACCATCGGCCCGGTAATCGATAACGGCTTCTACTACGACTTTGCGGCGCCCAAGCCCTTTACCCCCGAAGATCTCGAAGCGATTACCGCGCGTATGCGTGCCCTAGTTGAGGCGGATCTACCGGTGACCCGCGAGGTGGTGAGTCGAGACGAGGCGATCGCCCGTTTCGGCGCCATGGGCGAGCACTATAAAGTCGAAATCATTCGCGACATCCCCGCCGAGCAGGAGCTGAGCCTCTATCATCAGGGGGATTTCGTCGACCTCTGTCGGGGGCCGCATGTGCCGCGCACGGGGGTTCTCGGTGCCTTTGCGTTGCGCAGTGTGGCCGGCGCCTATTGGCGTGGCGATTCGCGCAATCCTATGCTGCAGCGCATCTACGGTACCGCTTGGGCAACCCAGAAGGAACTGGATGCCTTTTTGCAGCAGCAGGCCGAGGCAGAGCGTCGTGATCACCGCCGCATTGGCACGGAGCTCGAACTTTTCTCGATTCAGGAAGATGCCGGTGGTGGGCTCGTCTTTTGGCATCCGCAAGGGGCACGGGTGCGCCGGGTTATTGAAGACTTCTGGCGAGCTGCCCACACGGAGGCCGGCTACGAGATGCTCTTCACCCCGCATATTGCTCACGAACAGCTGTGGTTTACCTCTGGGCACAAGGATTTCTACGCCGAATCGATGTTCGATCCGATGCAGGACGAAGGGCAGCCATACCAGCTCAAGCCCATGAACTGCCCCTTCCATATTCTGGTGTACAAGAGCAAATTGCGCTCCTATCGCGATTTGCCCATTCGTTGGGCAGAATTGGGAACGGTGTACCGCCATGAACTTTCCGGCGCCCTGCACGGACTCATGCGTGTGCGCGGTTTTACCCAAGACGACGCCCACATCTTTTGTCGCCCCGATCAGATCGAGGCAGAAATTGCCGGTGTGCTTGTGCTGACCCGCAAAATTTTGCGCACCTTTGGTTTCGAGCGCTATGAGATCAATCTTTCGACGCGGCCCGAAGGTTCGGTTGGTAGTGATGCCATCTGGGAGACGGCAACCGCCGCCCTGACCGCGGCCCTGCAGCATGCCGGCCTCGACTATCAGGTAGACGAAGGCGGTGGCGCTTTCTACGGTCCCAAGATCGACCTCAAGATCGAGGATGCCATCGGTCGTAAGTGGCAGTGCAGTACGATTCAGCTCGATTTCAATCTGCCGGAGCGCTTTGCCATGGAATATGTGGCAGAGGATGGTCGACGTGCGGTGCCTATCATGATCCACCGGGCAATTTTTGGCTCGGTAGAACGCTTTTTTGGCGTGCTCATCGAGCATTATGAAGGCAAGTTCCCCTTCTGGCTCGCCCCCACTCAGGTGGTGGTGGCGCCGATCAGCGAATTGCACGCCGACTACGCCGAAGCGGTGGCGCATCAGCTACAGGCCGAGGGCCTGCGCGTAGAAACGGACTTGAGAAGCGAGAAGATCGGCTATAAAATACGCGCCCACACTTTGCGGCGCGTTCCTTTCTTGGCCGTGGTTGGTGAGCGGGAGAAGGGCAACGGCAGTGTCAGTTTGCGGGATCGCGATGGTCGGGACTTGGGATCCCTTCCGGTAGCGACATTGGGACAGATTTTGCGGCGATTAGACACGCAGCGGCAACAGGGCTTGGAACTGGCCTAGGGGGAGGGTAGGGCGATCGCGACAGAAAAAGAGATCCGCATCAATCGGGAAATTCTCGCGGCAAAGGTACGATTGATTGGGGATACGGGAGAGCAGTTGGGTATCGTTTCCCTGCATGAGGCCTTGGCGGCAGCCGAAGAGGCGGAGCTCGACCTAGTGGAAATTGCCCCGCAAGCCGACCCCCCAGTTTGCCGAATCATGGATTACGGCAAATTCCGCTTCCAGGAGAGCAAGCGGCAGCACGAGGCGCGCAAGCGCCAAAAGCAAAGCCAGGTCAAGGAGATCAAGTTTCGTCCCCGAACGGACGATGCAGATTACCAGATCAAGCTGCGTAGTATCGTTCGATTCCTGGAGGATGGCGATCGAGCCAAGATAACCTTGCGCTTTCGCGGTCGTGAGATGAGTCACCCCGAGCTGGGCATGGAGGTGCTCAACCGGGTGGAAACGGATTTGCAGGAAATAGGTGTGGTCGAGCAGCGGCCACGTATGGAAGGGCGGCAGATGGTCATGATCATCGCCCCGAAGAAGAAATAGGAGAGGCACGATGCCGAAGATGAAGTCCAATCGCGGAGCCGCCAAGCGTTTCAAACGCACCGGCTCGGGGAAATTCAAGCACCGGCAGGCGTTCTTGAATCACATCCTCACCAAGAAAAGTACCAAGCGTAAGCGTCATTTGCGCCACACCCTGGTCACCTCGGGCAGCGACCAAGCCGCTTTGCGGCGTATGTTGCCCTACGGCTGAAGTTAGAGGAGCACCGAGATGTCAAGAGTGAAACGGGGCGTTACCGCCCACGCTCGCCACAAGAAGGTTTTGGCACGTGCCAAAGGCTTTCGCGGCCAGCGCAAGAGTAATTTCCGTATCGCCAATCAGGCGGTGATGAAGGCCCTGGTCTATGCCTACCGCGATCGGCGCGCCAAGAAGCGCGATTTCCGCAGCCTGTGGATTGTGCGCATCAATGCCGCGGCGCGTTCCGAAGGTCTCAGCTACAGTCGCTTCATCAATGGCCTGCAGCGGGCGGGTGTGAGCCTCGATCGCAAAGTCTTGGCAGATATCGCCGTGCGTGACAAGGCCGCCTTCTCTCGCCTCGTCGAAGTCGCCAAGGGTCAGCAAAGCGCTGCCTGAATTTCTGCAAGGAGGCTACGGTGGAGAATGCAGCACCCCTGGCCTCCGTCGCGGAAGTGGCGGAAGCCATCTCCCAGATTCGGCAGCTTGCCGAACTCGACCAGTTGCGCGTGCAATGGTTGGGAAAGAAAGGGTATTTGACCCAGGCCCTGCAAGCCTTGGCTGGGCTTGCCCCGGAGCAGCGCCGTGCTCGTGGTGCCGAGCTCAATCAGCAGAAAGAGGCAATCCAGCGTTTGCTGGACCAGCGCCGGCAGCAGCTGGAAGAGGAACTCCTTGCCAGCCGTCTTGCCAATGAGGCAATCGACGTTACCTTGCCCGGTCGCGACCCGGGGCGCGGGGCCCTGCATCCGGTGCGGCAGACCCTCGATTGGATCGAAGGGTATTTCTCCGCGCTCGGGTTTGAGATTGCCGACGGTCCCGAGTTGGAAGATGACTTCCATAACTTCACGGCGCTCAATATTCCTGCCGATCATCCGGCACGGGCCATGCACGATACCTTTTACCTCGAGGATGGTCGCGTCTTGCGCACCCATACTTCGCCGGTGCAGATTCGCTATTTGGAACAGCATCAACCGCCTTTGCGCATGATTGCCACCGGCCGGGTGTATCGCCGCGACTCGGATCTGACCCATACCCCCATGTTTCATCAAGTCGAGGGCCTATATCTCGACGAGTCGGCGACTTTTGCCGATCTGCGAGGTCTTCTGGCAGATTTTCTGCAGCAGTTTTTTGCACGTAGCGATCTGCCGGTGCGCTTTCGCCCCTCCTACTTTCCTTTCACCGAACCCTCTGCGGAAGTCGACGTGGGTTGTGTGATTTGCAACGGTAAGGGGTGCCGGGTTTGCAAAGATACCGGTTGGTTGGAGGTCCTTGGCTGCGGGATGGTGCATCCGGCGGTACTCGATATGGCAAGGGTCGATCAGGAGCGTTTTACCGGTTTTGCCTTTGGCCTGGGGGTGGAGCGCCTGACCATGCTGCGTCATGGCATTACTGACCTGCGCCTCTTCTTTGAAAACGATCTGCGCTTTTTGCGCCAGTTCGCCTAGGAGAGTCCATGCGCGTGCCCTTGGAGTGGTTGCAGGAATTTTTGGAAACGGATTGGTCGGTAGCGCGTCTTGCCGATACCCTGAGCATGAGTGGCTTGGAGGTAGAGGCCGTCGAGCCTGCTGCTCCCGATTTTAGCGGCGTGGTGGTTGGGGAGGTGCGCCGGGTATGGGGGCATCCCGCCGCCGACAAGTTGCGGGTGGCGGAAGTGGTGATTGGCGCTGATGCCACCCGGCAAATCGTTTGCGGTGCTGCCAACCTGCGTGTGGGGCAGAAGGTGGCTGCCGCTTTGGCGGGCGCGCGGCTGCCTGGCATGGAAATCAGTAATGCCGAATTGCGGGGAGTGGCTTCGCAAGGAATGCTCTGCTCGGCCAAAGAACTGGGTATGGAGGATGGCAGCGCCGGCATCCTCGAACTCGACGCCGACAGTCCTGTGGGTACGGATCTGCGGGCATATCTCAAGCTCGACGATCCGGTCCTTACTTTGGGCATTACTCCGAACCGCGGCGATGCCCTCTCCATCCTCGGGGTGGCCAGGGATCTTGCCGCCCGCGGGGCAGGTCGTTTTCTGCCTCCTGTTTTCCCCCAGGCACCCTGGTCGCCGGCTGGCGCCGATGCCAGCCTTGGCAATGGCTTCCCGCTGCGGATTGCCGCGGATGCGCAGGAGGCCTGCGGTACGTACTCCGCTCTCTTACTCACCCATCTGCCAGAGCGCTTGCCGGATCTCTGGCGAGAGCGTTTGCGCCGTACCGAACAAAAATGCATCTCGCCTCTGGTCGATTATCTGAATGTCTGGATGTTTGCCCTTGGGCAACCCATGCATGCCTTCGATGCGGATACCCTACAGGGAGGCATCGAGGTGCGCTGGGCGCGGGCAGGTGAAGTCCTCGATGCCCTCGACGGCCGCGATCTTCCCTTGGCCCCAGACATGTTGGTGATTGCCGACCAGCAGGGCCCGGTAGCCTTGGCCGGAATCATTGGTGGCCGGCGCACGGCGGTATCGGCGCAGACGCAGCGAGTGCTCCTCGAGGCCGCCTATTTTTCCGCCGCGGCAGTGCAGGGGCGGGCGCGGCGCTTGGGGCTGCATACCGAAGCGGCGCAGCGCTATGAGCGCGGCGTAGATTTTCGCCTCGCCTTGCCCGCTGCCCTGGCGCTGCAGGCCTCTTGCGCGATGCGACGGGAGGCCGGCGTGACCCTTTCCGGTTCCTTGCCGGACCTACCGCAAATTCTTCTGCGCCGGCAACGGATTGCCCGTATTCTCGGTTACGAGCTTGCTGCCGATACCATACCGGCCCGGTTGCAGGCCCTCGGTTGCCATTTGCAGGAGCAGGATGGCGATTGGCGCGTTAGTCCTCCCAGTCACCGCTATGATCTACGCATCGAGGCCGACCTGATTGAAGAGCTTGGCCGACTCAGTGGCTATGAGAATTTACCCAGCCGCCGCCCGCAGGCGGTATTGCGACCCTTGGCAACGACCATGGCCCGCTTGCGGCAGGACCTGCTGAAGGCTCTCATCGCTCGCGATTATCACGAGATCATCACCTATAGCTTCGTTGCCGAGGAGCTTCAGGCATTATTTTCTCCTGGGGTGCTTACGCCACGTTTGCAGAATCCCATCTCTGCCGATTTGGCGGTAATGCGGGCGAGCCTGTGGCCAGGTCTGCTGCAAACCCTGCGCTTCAATGCCAACCGGCAGCAAGAACGTCTGCGCTTTTTTGAGTTCGGTCGCGTTTTTGCCGACCAGAAGCAGCAGATGCAGCTTGCGGGAGTGCTTTGGGGGCCGCGTCTGCGCGAGTCCTGGGTCGACGCGCCGCGAGATAGCGATTTTTACGATCTCAAGGGTGATGTCGAGGCGCTGCTCAGCCTCTGGCCGGAGCGGGAATTTCGCTTTGCGCGAGTGGAGGATCCGGCTCTGCATCCCGGTCAGAGTGCGCAAATTCTTTGGCAAGATCGCTGCGTCGGGCGCCTGGGGGCCTTGCATCCGCGGCTGCTGGAGCACTTTGGTTTGGGATCGGCACCGTGGCTCTTTTCGTTGGATGTAGAGCTTTTGCTGACGCCGAAGTCCGTGCCCTTGTTCCGGCCGTTATCGCCCTTTCCGCTGGTGCAGCGCGATTTGGCGCTGGCGGTGCCAGAGGCGCTCGAGGCTGGGCGGATCTTGGAAATCCTTGCCGCGGCAGGCTCGCAACTGGTGCAAGAAATTCGTATTTTTGATCGTTACCGCGGGGATAAGGTGCCGACCGGGCACTATGGATTGGGCCTACGCTTGCTGTTTCAGGCGCAAACCAGCACCCTTTTGGAGGCTCAGGTACAGGAAGAGGTGGAACGGCTCCTGCAGTTTCTGCAGGCACAGGTTCCCGTGGCGTTGCGCGTATAGGGGTGGAAGATGGCAGTCACTAAAGCAGAAATCGTCGATATGCTCTTTTCGACAATGGGTCTGAACAAGCGCGAAGCAAAGGCAATCGTGGAATCGTTCTTTGACGGTATCCGCGAGACCTTGGCCCGGGGCGAGGAAGTGAAGCTCTCCGGATTTGGAAATTTTTCTCTGCGCGAAAAGAATCCGCGCCCAGGAAGAAATCCGAAAACCGGGGTGGAAATTACTATCACTGCGCGTCGAGTGGTTACCTTTCATCCCAGTCAAAAACTCAAGGCGCACGTAAATGGCGATGGAGTCGGGGAATAGGGCAAAGGCGGGCAAGGCCCTGGCCGCCCTGCCCGAGATCCCGGAAAAGCAATATTTTTCCATCAGCGAAGCGGCGGAGCTTTGCGGAGTGAAGGCGCATGTGTTGCGCTATTGGGAGCAAGAATTTCCGCAACTGAAGCCAGTCAAGCGGCGCGGTAATCGTCGCTACTATCAAAAACACGATCTTCTGCTGGTGCGGCAGATTCGCAGCCTGTTGTACGGCGAAGGTTTTACCATTCATGGTGCCCGGGAGCGGATCGGTCAACGGCCTGGGCCGAGCGAGCTGGAAATCAGCAGCCAACTGCTCCTCGATATCGATAATGGAGCGTCCGTCGATTCCCGCCAACAAACCTGGGCGCAACGTTTGCTCTTTCTGCGCCAAGAAGTGGAAGCGCTGCGGCGCCTTTGCGCGGGGCAGCGCGATTGACCGAAGAGATAGATCTGCGTAGTATGGCGGCTCTTGCGGGGCGTAGCGCAGCCTGGTAGCGCACCTGAATGGGGTTCAGGTGGTCGGAGGTTCAAATCCTCTCGCCCCGACCAATCTCGAAGTCAATCAATCTTGAAGTAATGACGGGAGATTGCCCGACGAGGCGTTATCTCGCTTGTCTATCTTGAGATGCTTTTGCCCAGCGGCGGGGAATTCCGGCGAGCCAGATACCGGCGGCGCTGCGCCAGAGCGGGTCGGGGTCGTTGTTGTTGCGGCGCTGGGTTTCGATGATTCGCCCGGTCTCTCCCGCGGCATCGAGGGTATCCTGCAAGTAGCCGCGCAGGACCGGGTGACCGCCGAGCTCTACGAAGACATTGCCATAGGCTAGACTCGCCTGTGCCGCTTGCGCGAAGCGCACGGGCGAGCGGATGTTTTGCCACCAGTACTCGGCGTCCAACTCGGTGCCGTCGATGACGGTGCCGCGCACCACCGAGAGGAAGGGTACTTGCGCCGGTTGTGGCTGGAGATCGGCGAGAGCCTTCAGAAGCTGCGGCCGAATGGGATCCACACCGGCGCTATGAAAGGGGTAGTCGATGGGCAGCCGCTTATAGGCGGTGCCCCGTTTGCGCAGCCATGTTTCGAGGACGCTCAGGGCTTCGGTCGGGCCAACGACGGTACAGCCCTTGGGACTATTCCAGGCAGCAATCTCGAGGACGTCTGCAACACCGCATTCCCGAATCCAGACTTGGGTCTCATCACCGCTGCCGACAACTGCGGTCATTTGCCCCTGCCCGCGGGTCTGGGCTTGCAGTTCGCTGCGATGGAAGATCACCCGCACCGCCTCTGCGAGGCTCAAGCTGCCGCAGGCCCAGGCGGCTGCCACTTCGCCGACACTGTGCGCGAGTACCGCCGCTGGCTCGATGCCCTGTCCACGCAGGTACTCCGTCATCCCCACCTGCAGGGCGAAGAGAGCGGGCTGGGCGTATTCCGTAGCGGCATAGCGTTGCTCATCGTCGAGCACGCCTGCCAGGTCATCAGCCAGGCGGTAGCCCGCCAAGGGCATAAAGTGTTCGTCGATGCGCTTGATGCTAGTGGTAAAGAGCGGCTCATTGAGCAGCGCCTTTCCCATGCCTGGCCATTGGCAGCCATTGCCTGAATAGACGAAGACTGGTCCGCGGGCAATGGCAAGGCGGCTGGCGCGGGGGAAGGGGGATGCTTCTGGCGCCGCGATAAACTCCTGTAGGGCCGCGCGTAATTCTGCACTGTTGCTGGCACGCAGGAGCACGCCCTCGCGTAGCTGTGGACGGCGGAAGTTGGCTTGGTAAATGCGGACGTAATCGACGTCGTCCGCACCTTCCAAGGCGGCAGCAAGATCGGCCGCACTCTGGCGCAGAGCGCTGGAAGTCTCGGCGCTGAGGAGTATTGGTAGAATGGAAAGTTGATCGTTCTTCATGCTGTGGTGGAAATGAAAGAGGCTACTGGAGGATATGTGAACGACGATTGGTTGCAAAGAACACGCCCACGCACGACTGCCTCGTGTGAGAGGCGGCGCTGGTCGTGAGAGTTCCATTCGGTACGAGTAAGTATCTACAATTGCTCGAGACTTGTAAGATCCCTGGACTCTAGATTCTTCGAATTCGATGAATGTAACTAGATTATCTCGTTCAATGTAAGGAATCGTTCAATGCGCAAAGGGAT
>DDOU01000176.1:0-2293 GCA_002341825.1 Candidatus Igneacidithiobacillus taiwanensis
CGCGGTTTTTCTCTCGCCAATATTCCCAACTCGGAGGGATTTTTGGAACTGCATATCAAGCACGTACCTGGGGGTCAGTTCACCGGTCACGTCTTTTCTGGCATGAAAGAAAAAGACATTCTCCGCTTTGAAGGCCCCTTGGGTACCTTCTTCATTCGCGAAGAGTTTCCCGAAAGGCCGCTGCTCATGGCAGCTACTGGTACTGGCTTTGCGCCGATCAAGGGCATGCTGCAGCAACTCTTTACCAAAGGAGAGCAGCGCGAGATCCATCTGTACTGGGGGGTACGCTACGCGCCAGAATTTTATTATCAAGAACTGTTACAGGAATGGCAGAGTGCGTATCCCAACTTTCACTTTACGCCGATAGTTTCGCGCCCCGATGCCGCGTGGACGGGCAGAAGCGGTTATATAACCGAGGCGATTCTTGCTGATTTCCCGACACCAAAAGATTTCGCCGCCTATCTTTGTGGGCATCCAGATATGGTGTCTGACTTATCGCAACGTCTGCAGCAGGCCGGTCTCGATTCCAACTATATATTTTCTGATGCCTTTGTATTTGCGAAGGCAAAAAATCCCTGACATAATCGCGCGTATTGGTGTCGATGAATAAACACCAACATGGCTATGTGACAAGGGAGCTCAGCAAATGGAAAATACGGTTCGGAAAAGGCACCGCCGAACGGCGGAGGAGCGTTTGGCGGATCTCGAAGCCAAACGGCAACAGATGGAAGCGCGGTTACGAGAGCAAATGGCCAAGCTCGAAGAGCAAAAGCGCCGTTTGCAGGAAAATCCCAAGCTCAAGCGCGAACGTGACGCCCAGCGACGCATGTTGGTCGATCGTATTTCGCGCTTGGCGAGCGGTTGGGAGGCAACACAGATACTCGCCGCGGTTGCCGAGGTCTACGAAAAAGTAGATGGCAATGAGGCCAAGATGCAGGAACTGCATAAGCGCGGTGAGGCATTGATGCAGGAGCTCAAGCCGCGACGCGGTCGTCGTCCACGCAACAGTATCTGATGCATGCACAAGGGGGCGTTTCCGCCCCCTTATTTTCTCCGCCAGCGCGCCAGCGTCGTAATACGATGCGCCATGTAAGCGCGGATGTACCAGGGCTGGTTTCTCTTTCGTAACAGATTGCGCACGCGCTGCTGCATTTGTGCCATCTCGAGTTGTGGCTCTTTGAATTGGCCGTTGGCATAACAAAAGCTGCAGTACTTCTTGCTCCGACTGCCGTCGGTTTCGCTGCCGCCGCCCTCCGGGTCAAAACAAAGTGGCATGCCGCAGCTCTGGCAACGTTGTTTTTCCAGTTCCCACTGCCGTTGTAGTTTCTTCACGAAGTCCCTCATAGATCGTTGGGCGCCTCAAGTTCGAGAGCTTCCAGATATAGATGTGCCATACCCAATAGAAATACTACGTTGGGTAGGAGGAAGGTAAGAATGCCAGCCAGAAACCAAGCTAAACGCTGGCCACTATGGGTCCAGTGCACGATCGGGGATACTGCAGCTTGCCACTGCGCAGCCACATCCATGCTGGGCAACCACTGCAAAAGTAGTGCCTCGCCACCGCCATTGCTGAACAGTGCCGATCCCAGAAATGGGGCTGCCACCGCCAGCGTCAGCGCGTAGCCGCCGTATAGCACCACAATCACGATCAGGGCAACGGCGCCGCTGAGTACCCCCAATAACAACATCATCAATAACACTGCCCCCGGGCGGTTACTGGCGATGGTGATGGTGTGGCGCAGGGCCTTGCCAACCCCCTCGCCGTGCCAAAGCGCGGGGCCGGAGAGGTTGAAAACGATGAGAGCGAGGATCAACAATACCGCATTGAACAGTACACTCAGGGGAAAGAGGGGAACAACGAGGTAAGCGCCAAAAGCTGGAAGTTGCGTCAAGCCAAAGGCCAGGACCTCGACCACCCCAATACCCAAGAGGAGCAAAGCCTCCATCAGGACCAGCAGTAATAGCCGTGGCCAAGTGCGTGCTGCAAAGAACAGGCTGCGCCAAATGCCGAGATTGCGCTCGCCGCGGGCATGGAAAATGAGCATGCGTCCTGCGGCGAGATAGCCAATGAGCAGGGCCAGCCCAAAAAAGAGAGCACCGAGTAATTCACCGGCGGGTCCAGGATTCCAGTCGGTTAGGGCCTCCCAGAAAATCGCCCCAATTACCAAGCTACCGCCGTAAACGATATTGGGACGCCAGAGGGTAACTCCGCGTGAAGCCTGCAGGAGCAGGCCAAAAGACAAATCGCCGTGACTATTATTGGGTTGCGGGAACATAAATCTTCCTTGGCTGC
>DDOU01000176.1:2350-3972 GCA_002341825.1 Candidatus Igneacidithiobacillus taiwanensis
GCGCCATTGAGGACAAAATGTACCGGCCGCAAGGGGTGACTCCGCAAGGCCAAGATCAGGGTATAGGCCCCGGCGGTGAGGGTGAGCAGGGCACCGACCAATACCGGCGCCGTTGGTGTCCAGGGCGTGAGGGATACGCCAATGGCGGGGAGCAGAGAGCCCTGGAAAACGAGGGCACCCGTGATGTTGCCAAAGGCGAGGGTATCTTTTTTGCGCCGAATCCAGAGAATGCTATTGATTTTTTCCGGCAATTCGGTGGCGATCGGCACGATCAGCAGCGACAGCAGCAGGGCGGAAATGCCGAAGAGCTTGGACAAGTGCTCTACTCCGTGCACGAAAAGTTCGGCCCCGTAGATGATGCCCGCGAGCCCGAGACCGAGTTGCAGCAGGATGACCAGCAACCAATCGGGCAAACCCAGGCGAGTTAGGTACAAAGCGGCTTCGGCCTCGGTTTGATGTCCGTCGGCGACCAGCGCTGCGGACGCGCGTAGGGTCAGTAGCAAGTAAAAGAAGTAGAACAGCACGAGCACGATGGCGATGGCGCCACGTATGGCGCTGCCGTGATGGGGGATGAAGAGCGCCACCGTGGCGAGGAAGAAGGCGGCCAGAAACCACGAGAGATCGCGCCGCAGGCCGCTGCGTTCCGGGGTCAGGGTGCCCAGCCAACCCCGCTGTTTGGCTGCAAAGAGCGACATTAGGAAAAGGGTGAGGGTGGAGAGCATCATCGGCGCGCCGAGAATGGCGCCAACACCCACCTCTTCACCAACTTGCGGGCTAGCGAGACTGCTCGAGGCAAAGACCGCCACCAGTGGCACCATGGTTTCCGGCAGAGCGGTTCCGACAGCGGCAAAGATGGAACCGGTTACGCCCTCCGAAAGACCCAGACGATCGCCCAAGTGCTCCAAAGAGTTGGTGAAGAGCTCTGCAGCCAAGAGAATCAATACCAAGGCAAGGAGAAGCTGGACGATATCCATGGATCGGTTTCCGCAGTAAGTAAACGCCTTAGGATAGCCGCAGGATGCGGGGGCGCCTAGACCTTGCGAGACCCGCATTTTTGCGCCAAGGTTGGACGCTTCAACCAGGGGAAGTGTCATGCAGGAACTCTGTCAGTTTTTTGATCGCCGCATCTATCATGTAGAAGGTGGGGAAGAGACCCCGGCGGTCTACTATATTGCCGACGAAGATGCTGGCGGCATCCTGGTCAACGCACCGCTGCACTGCGAAGAGACCTGGCAGCAACTGGCATCCCTCGCGCCGCCAACGGTCCTCTTTCTTCCCAGTCGCTTTGGCGCCCAAGACCTCGTCTCCTGGCGGGAGCGTGGTTTGCGCCTGGTGGCCCAGCCGGCGGAAGGCAAGGCCCTGGGTGTGGAGCTGGACGTTGCCCTCGACAGCAAGCTGCGCCTCACCCGCACCATCGATTTTCTCCCCATGTCCGGGCGCACGGCAGGTTCCTGTGCCCTGCGGCTGCGCAATAAGCCCGGCGCTATTTTCTTTGGGCCCATCCTCGAACCCGCCGCCCCGGATGCCTGGCCTACGCTGCTTCCCCATCCCGACGACCAATCTTGGGAAAATCGCCTGTTTGGCAGCCTGGGTTTGCAGGACGTGAGTTTTGCCTATGCCTT
>DDOU01000136.1:0-7236 GCA_002341825.1 Candidatus Igneacidithiobacillus taiwanensis
GACCTCTTCTGCGGGCTGGGGAACTTCACCCTGCCCATAGCCCGCTCTGGTGCCAAGGTCCTCGGCGTGGAAGGCGAGCGTCGCCTCACCAATTTGGCCAGTGCCAATGCCGCTGCCAATGGGCTTGCCGGGCAGGTGGAGTTCCGCTGTGCCGACCTGACCCAGGAATCCCTCGACGAGGTCCTGGCCGGCTATGCGGTACAAAAGCTCCTCATCGACCCGCCGCGCAGCGGTGCCATCGAGATTCTCAAGGGCGTCGGGCCCAATATTCGCAAGCTGGTCTACGTCTCCTGCAATCCCGACACCCTCGCCCGCGATGCCGGTTTTTTGGTACAGCAGCTCGGTTTTCGCTTACGTGCCGCCGGCATCGTCAACATGTTCCCCCATACCGTCCATGTCGAGTCCGTTGCCCTCTTTGAGCGTTGATTTGCCAATGCACTGGCTCTGGGTTCAACCCGGCCAGCAGCAGCTCTGGGAGATGTGCGCTGGCGAAGCGCTGCGCGTTTATCCCGTATCGACGGCCAGAGCCGGGCTGGGGGAAGAGCGCAATAGCGGCAAAACCCCCCGCGGCTGGCACTACATACGCGCCCGCATCGGGGAGGGCTTGCCCGCCGACGCCGTACTGCGCGGGCGCCGTTGGCGCGATGGCGAGCGCTGGCAGCCGGATAGCACCCACAGCGACCCCATTTTGGCGCGCATCCTCTGGCTTTGCGGCTTGGAGCCAGGCCGCAACCGCGGCGGTAACGTCGATACCTTCCGTCGCTATATCTACTTGCACGGTACCGGCCGCGAAGATCAGTTAGGGCAGGCTGTCTCCGCTGGCTGCGTGCGCCTTGCGCCCACAGCCATCATCGATCTCTTCCCGCGCTGCGGCGCGGGGCTACCGGTTCTCATCGGCGATACCCTCTCGTCTTTTCCCTGGCCGAACAGGAGTACCTGAATGGCACGTTTTCGTTTTCCTCGTTTCAAGCGCGCGGTCGATGTGTTCAATCCGCAGCTCTTCGAGAACCTCTCCCTGGCAGCCTTTCTTGCCTGGGTGGGTCTGGGCTCCGATGCTCTCTCCTCTTCTGCTTACGGTCCCCCGGAGATTTACTATGCTCTCAAGGGGCACGAATACCTCTCGGTACTGTTGGCGATTGGCATTCCCCTTTCGGTCTTTATCATTGCCGCAGGTTATAAGCAGGTTATTGCCCTCTTCCCCGAGGGGGGCGGTGGCTACCATACCGCCACCACCCTGCTTGGCCCCTTCGCCGGCCTCGTCAGCGGCTCGGCATTGATCGTCGATTACGTCCTTACGGCAGCAATCTCGGTGGCTTCGGGGACAGAGGCGGTACTCAGCATTCTGCCCCCCTACTGGTATCAGGAGCGTATCCTTCTCGACGTCGTCATCCTGCTCTTTCTAATATTGATCAACCTGCGCGGCATGAAGGAATCGATCAAGGTCCTCCTGCCCATCTTTCTTGCTTTTCTGCTCACCCATGCCATCGTCCTGGGTTGGGGCTTATTGAGCCATGCCGGGGATTTTCCTCACATTGCCGAGGCGACCATCCACGGCGCTCAAAAAGATAGCATGGAGTACGGATGGTTCTTCATTGCTGCTTTGGTGATGCGCGCCTTTAGTCTTGGTGGCGGTACCTACACCGGCTTGGAGGCGGTCGCCAACGGCGTACACATCATGCGCGAGCCCAGAGTACAGACCGGCCAACGCACCATGACTCTGCTCGCCAGCTCCCTGTCCTTGGTGGCCGGTAGCCTGATTTTTCTCTACCTGCTCTACCGCGTCGAGGCACACGGCGGCGAGACCCTCAATGCCGCCCTCTACCGCGATATCACCGGCAACTGGTTGGCCTTTGGCGTCAACTGGGGGTATTGGGTCACCCTCTTTACCCTGATTAGCGAAGGATTGTTGCTCTTCGTTGCTGCCAATACCGGTGTCATCACCGCGCCCATCGTCATGGCCAACATGGCCGTCGATCGCTGGTTGCCGGAGCGCTTTTCCTACCTCTCCGACAACTTTGTCTCCCGCAACGGCATTCTCCTCATCGGCTTTTCTGCCATCGCCATACTCCTTGCTACCCGAGGCCACGTACGGGTGCTAGTAGTGCTCTACAGCATCAACGTGTTCATCACCTTCACCCTTACCATGGCCGGCCTGAGCCGCCACTGGTTACGTCAGCGCAAGAGCGGCCAGCCTTGGTTGTGGAAGCTCACGGTCAGTTTCGTTGGGCTTCTGGTTACCGGAAGCATCCTGATCATCACCATCTTCGAAAAATTTGATGCCGGCGGCTGGTTCACACTGACGATCACCGGCGTCGTCATCATCGTTGGCTACTTCATCTATCGTCACTACCGCGCCATCAGCAAGCGCACCCAGGAACTGGACGAAACCATGCTCGACGTAGTTCCGGAAAACCTCGAGCCCGGCCCCGTGCTACCTTTGGATCCGCGAGCGAGCACGGCGGTATTCTTCGTCAATCGCTTCGACGGTGTTGGCCTACATACCCTGCTCACGGCCCATCGCATGGTGAAGGGCTTGGTGCACAATTATGTGTTCCTACTGGCCGGAATCGTGGGCCAGGGCGAGTTCAAGGGTATCGAGGCGGTGGAGCAACTCAAGGTCTATACCGAAGCGGAAGCCAACCAATATGTTGCCTACTGCCGCTCCCATGGCATGGCAGCCACTTGGTTTGCCACCTACGGCACGGATCGCATTCAAGCGATGGAAGATCTCGCCAATGCTGCCATTCGCTACTTCCCCAACAGCATCTTCTTTGCCGGACGGGTAATCGATTCGAGCCAACATAGTGCGCTCTGGGGGATTCTCCACGATGAGGTCTCGTTCATCATCCAAGATCGGCTGCAAAAAGATGGCTTCAGCATGATGATCGTTCCCGTGCATGTGCGCGGCATGCCAAGCAAGCTTCCCAACATCAACCTACCCATCGATATGGACAAGAGCATGCAGCTGGTGCAACCGGATGCCAAGGATAAGAGCGAGACGCATGAACACGCCGACTAAACTTCCCCTAGGCCCGCTGATGATCGACATTCCCGGCCCACAGTTACGGGCCGCGGATCGTGAGCGTCTATTACACCCCGCGGTGGGCGGTATCATCCTCTTCGCCCGCAATTGCGAAAGTGCCGAGCAAGTGCAGGAGCTCTGTACCGAAATCCATGCCCTGCGCGATCCCCAGCTGCTCATCGCCATCGACCAAGAGGGCGGACGAGTGCAACGCCTGCGTTCGGGAGTAACCCGCTTTCCGCCCCAAGCCAGCCTCGGACGGATGGCTGAGGGCGAAGGCCTCGATGCGGCCCGCGGTACGGCGGAGATCTGGGGAGAATTGCTGGGCTATGAACTGCGACAATTGGGCATCGATATCGATTTTACCCCCTGTATCGACCTCGATGCCGGTGTTTCCTCCGTCATTGGCGACCGCGCTTTGCATCGGGATCCCTTCCTGGTTGGCGAACTCGCCAGTCACCTCTGGCAGGGCATGGATCGCCAGGGCCTGACGGGGGTCGCCAAGCATTTTCCTGGGCACGGCAACGTTGCCGCCGATTCCCACCACGAGCTACCCGAGGATTCCCGCTCGCGCAGCGAGCTGGAAGAAGACTTGCGCCCCTTTCGACGCATGGTGGCGGCAGGCATCCCCGCCATCATGCCAGCGCATGTGCGCTACTCCGCCTGTGATAGTCTGCCGGCGGGCTACTCTTCCTACTGGCTGCAGCGATTGTTGCGCAACGAAATGGGTTTCACCGGGGTGATTGTCAGTGACGATCTCAGCATGGCAGGGGCATGCTTGGCGGGGGACATCGCTGCACGCGTCGATAGCGCCCTCGCTGCAGGTTGCGAATTACTCCTCATCTGTAATGACGAAGACGCCGCCAATCGGGCGATGCAGCACTGTAGCANNTCAAAAACTGCCAAACTTTCGCCTGGAGCGGCTGCAGGGTCGACCCAGCCATCTCGACACCATGCGACTGGTCGCACACCGCCACTGCATCGAGCATTTATCCGAAAAATTCGGCAATCCCTTGTAATCCCTTTCGCAATCGGTAGAATACGCATTCCCCCAAGAGGTGGTAACTCCTTGTTCGGGCGATCGGCGCTCGGACTCTTTGATCCGTAAGGAGCAAGCATTGCGGCATTATGAAATCGTGTTTCTGGTCCACCCTGACCAGAGTGAACTCGTACCCCAGATGATCGAACGTTATCGCGGCATGATCGAAGGCGATGGCGGCCAGATTCACCGTTTGGAGGATTGGGGTCGTCGGCAACTAGCCTACCCAATCAAGAAGGCCCACAAGGCCCACTACGTATTGATGAACGTGGAATGCACCGCTGCCGCCCTGGCGGAGCTGGAAGATGCCTTCCGCTTCAGTGACGCGGTGCTGCGTCACCTGACCCTGGCCCGCGACGAAGCAATTACGGAAGCATCGCCCCTGGCTCGCGATGACAGCGAGCGCCGTGAGCCCAGCGCTGAAGAGCGGGCTATGCTAGAGACGGAAGAGTAAGGAGAGTAACGATGGCATTTCAAAGAGATCGCGACGGCGACAGCGAACGACGTGGTGGTGGCAGTGGCGGCTTCTCGCGGCGGCGCAAGACCTGCCGTTTCAAGGCGGAAGGCGTCAAGGAAATCGATTACAAAGATCTGAAGACCCTGCAGGCTTTCATCAGCGAAACCGGAAAGATCGTGCCGAGCCGAATCACCGGTACCAGCGCCCTCTATCAGCGGCAACTGGCAACCGCCATCAAGCGTGCTCGCTTCCTGGCATTGTTGCCCTACGTAATCCGCTGATGCAGTAAGGACAAATTCTATGAAAGTCATTCTATTGGAACGTATCAACAAGCTCGGGCGTCTCGGTGATGTCGTCGAAGTACGCCCTGGCTATGGACGCAATTTCTTGGTTCCCCAAGGCAAAGCAGTGGTTGCCACGGCAGAAAACCTCGCCGATTTCGCCGCGCGCAAGGCCAGCCTCGAGGCAGCGGAGAACGAGCGTCTACAGGCCGCCCGGGCGCGCGCCGAAGCATTGGCCGACGTGGTCCTGCGTGTTGCCCTGCAGGCAGGCGAAGATGGGCGTCTTTTCGGTTCTGTTGGACACCACGAAGTCGCGCGTTTGCTCGAAGAACTCGGCCACAGCGTGAACCACGGCGAGGTGCGAATGTACGATGGCCCCATCAAGCGCACTGGCGAGTATCCAGTACGTTTGCATCTGCACCCCGAGGTCGAACTCGACATACAGGTTATCGTCGAGCGTGCCTGATCCTCGGCGTCCAGCAGTAGAGCCATGAACGCCTCTCTGGACGACGACATCAAGGCAACTCCTTACTCCCGGGAGGCTGAGCAATCGGTCCTCGGGGGCTTGCTCATCGACCCCGAAACTTGGGAAACCGTGAGCGAGTTGCTGGTAGTGACGGATTTTTATGAGCGTCGCCACCAGACCATCTTTGCCGCCATTGCGGAAATCTGCAATGCCGGCAACGAGCTCGATGCCATCACCTTGGGCGAGCATCTCGAAAGCCGCGAGCTTCTCGAAAGCGTCGGAGGCCTGACCTACCTCATCGAGCTCGCCAATGTCACCCCGAGTGCCAGTAATATCCATGCCTATGCGCGCATCGTGCGCGAACGCTCGATACTGCGCTCGCTGCTGCGCACGGGACGAGAAATTGCCGAACTGGCGTATCGGCCCGAGGGTCGGGAGGCACGTGCTCTCCTCGATGAGGCGGAAAAGAAGATTTTTGAGCTGGCGCAAGGCGAGGAACGCAACGGCTCCCACTTTCAGCAGCTGAAGGAAGTCTTGCCCGGTGTCATCGATCGCATCGAACAGATTGCCAAAGAACGCAAGCAGATTACCGGCCTACCAACGGGCTTCGTCGATCTCGATGAAAAAACCTCAGGGCTCCACCCAGGCCAGTTGATCATCGTTGCTGGACGTCCCAGCATGGGCAAGACGGCCTTTGCCATGAACATTGCCGAGCATGTGGCCTGTGTCGAAAAGCGCGCCGTGGCGGTCTTTAGCATGGAAATGCCTACGGAAGAAATCGTGCTGCGCGCGCTCTCCTCGCGCGGACGNNGTGGATCAGCACCGCCTGCGCAATGGCAGCCTCAGCCGCGACGACTGGCCACGCATTGCACAGGCCGTGGGCGAATTGAATGTCGCGCCTCTCTTCGCCGACGACTCCGCCGCCCTCTCCCCCACCGAACTCCGCTCTCGTGCCCGCCGCCTCAAGCGCGAGCACAACATCTCCCTCATCGTCGTCGATTATCTACAGCTCATGCAGGTACCCGGACGCGGCGACAATCGCGTTGCCGAGATTTCGGAAATCAGTCGCTCCCTCAAGGCCTTGGCGAAGGAATTGGAGCTGCCCATCATCGCCCTTTCCCAGCTCAATCGCAGCCTCGAAAATCGCACCGAAAAACGTCCGCAAATGTCGGATTTGCGCGAATCAGGCGCCATCGAACAAGATGCCGATTTGATTCTTTTCCTGTACCGCGACGAGGTTTATCACAAGGACAAGGAAGAGGTAAAAGGCCTTGCCGAGGTCATTATCGGCAAACAGCGCAACGGCCCCATCGGCACGGTGCGCATGAGTTTCTTTGGCGAGTACACGCGCTTCGAAAACTATGCCCCCCTGGATAGGGAATCCTAGGCACAACCCAGCCCTGTTGCGCCAGAGGACGCCTCTGCATCCCCCTGCTATCATGGCGCCATGACCCGTCCCAATCATGTCGAGATTTCTGCTTCGGCCCTCGCCCACAACCTTGCCGTGGTGCGCCGGGCTGCACCGCACTCCCGTATCATGGGGGCAATCAAGGCCAATGCCTATGGACACGGTGCGGCGGTGGTGGCAGGCATCCTCGCCGCTGCCGGCATCGATGCCTTTGCCGTCGCCTGCATGGAAGAAGCCGAGGAAATTCATGCCCTGGGGCTTGCGCCACGCTGCACGGCGCTTGCCGGCCCCTTTGCTGCCGAGGAGATTCCCTTGGCAGCCGCCCACAGCCATCGTCTGGTACTGCAGAACTTCGATCAGCTGCGCTGGCTGCAGGAAAGTCGCTGGCAGGAGCCCTTGGAGGTCTTTGTTAAATTCGACAGCGGCATGCACCGGCTCGGCTTTTCTTCGACAGAACTGCCCCAGGTTTTCGCGCAATTGCGCGGTACTCGCCACAGTCCGCTGCGGGTACTCGGCCTGCTCAGCCACCTAGCCCGCGCCGATACCCCGGCAGATCCCTACAA
>DDOU01000136.1:7341-10032 GCA_002341825.1 Candidatus Igneacidithiobacillus taiwanensis
TGGGTGCGACCGGGCCTGCTCCTCTACGGTCTGGCACCCATCCAGGGGCAAAGCGCCAGCTCTCTAGGTTTGGCACCCGTCTTGCGTTGGCAGACTCGCATCGTTGCCATCCGCAACTTGCGCGCCGGCGACTGGCTGGGCTATGGCGCCAGTTGGCAGGCCCCGGAAGACTGTCGGGTCGGGGTAATCGCCTGCGGCTATGGCGACGGTCTCGATCGTCGACTGGGGCTCCAAGAGGCTCCCGTCCTGGTGCGCGGCCAGGCGAGTCGCCTGCTTGGCCGGGTAAGTATGGACCTTGCCTTTGTTGCCTTGGATGGCATCAGGGCGGAGTTGGGTGACCCAGTACAGGTCCTCGGCGGGCCAGAGCTACCCCTGGAAGACTGCGCTGCCCGCCTCGATACCATCCCCTACGAAATCGGCACCCGCATCGCCCGGCGGGTGGCGCGCCGGCAAGTACCATGAGCCGCGAGCGTAGCCTGTACGTTTGCCAGGAATGCGGTGCCAGCAGCCCCAAGTGGATGGGGCGTTGCGGTGAATGCGGGGCGTGGAACAGCTTGGTAGAAGAACGGGCACCAGCAAACACGGGCAAACGCGGCAGCAGTGCCTATGCGGTAGCCAGTCCGCCGCAGCGCTTGGCAGCAGTACCCATTGCCGAAATTCGGCGGCAAAGCAGCGGTCTGCAAGAGCTCGATCGAGTGCTGGGCGGTGGGATCGTACCGGGCGCGGCCATCCTCCTCGGCGGCGAGCCCGGCATTGGCAAATCGACCTTGCTGCTGCAAAGCGCGGCCGGCATGGCGCAAAACGATCTGATCCTCTACGTGACCGGCGAAGAATCTGCTGCGCAGTTGGCCCTACGTGCCCAGCGCCTCGGCATTGGCGATTTGGCCATCGACGTCCTCGCCGAAAATCATCTGGAAAGCATCGAGGCGCAGATTGCCCAGCAACGACCGCAGGTGGTGCTTATCGACTCTATCCAGACCCTGTTTACCGACACCCTGCAATCGGCACCGGGTTCGGTGGCACAGGTGCGCGAGTGTGCGGCGCGCCTGGTTCGTCTTGCCAAAGCCCAAGACGTGAGCCTATGGATGGTCGGCCATGTGACCAAAGAAGGCGCCATTGCTGGTCCGCGGGTACTGGAGCACATGGTCGACACAGTACTCTACTTCGAGGGTGAGGCCGGTGGCCCCTATCGCATCGTGCGCGCCATCAAGAATCGCTTTGGCGCCGCCAACGAGCTGGCCGTCTTTGAGATGCACGCCCAAGGGCTCAGCGAAATCCACAACCCCTCCCGCCTTTTTCTTAGCCAGCACCAGCGCCCGGTAGCAGGCAGCGTCGTGCTTGCCACCCAAGAAGGCAGTCGCAGTCTACTGGTCGAGGTGCAAGCCCTAGTCACCCCCAGCCCCCTTGCCAACCCGCGCCGGGTTGCCCTCGGCCTCGATCCCAATCGCCTGTCCCTGCTCCTCGCCATCCTCCACCGCCATGGCGGCAGCTTTCTCTTTGATCAGGATGTCTTCGTCAACATTGCCGGCGGAGTGCGGGTACTCGAACCGGCGGCGGATCTAGCGGTTGCCCTGGCGGTACAGAGTGCTTTTCGCAATCAACCTCTCGCAGAAGGGCTCGTGGCCTTTGGCGAATTGGGGCTAGCGGGGGAGCTACGCGCCGTCGCGCACAGCGAAGAACGCCTGCGCGAAGCGGAAAAGCTCGGCTTCCGCCGCGCCATCGTCCCCCCCGGTGCGAAAGCACCCGGAAAACTTCGCCTACACCAAGCACGCAGCCTTGCCGAAGCGGTCAGCTTGGCCTTCGACGAAAGCGTTGCCTGAATAGCGCTAACTTCCCCCGCGGCGAAGCTGGAAGGCTTGCAGTAAGGCCGCTGCAAAGCGCCGATGACGGTCCTCGAGTTGCGCCCAACCGCGCAGGGAAGGCGATCCGTCCGACTCTCGCAAGCCTAGGATATGCCGGTGATACTCGGCATGCAGGTAAAAAAGCTCGTGCTCCGGCGCCAAGCCCAGGGCGAGCAGGCGCTGCCGCTCCTGGCAGGCATCGGCATTGGCGAGAGAGACCAGATCGAGTAGACCAGGGTCGTGATCGAAGGCCTTTTCGAGCAGGGAAAAATGCGTCAGGTGAAAAGCGTAGGCGCTGAGAAGGGTGGGTGGCAAGGGCGCCGAAGCTGATAGCTGCTGTTGCGAGAGAAACGCTTGCAAGTCCACAAAGGGCATCGGTCGCGCAATGGCGTAGCCCTGGAGATAGCGCATGCCGAGAACCCCAATCGCGTCGCGGATGGCTACGGTCTCGACTCCTTCCGCAACGAGGTCGATGTCGAGGCCTCGGGCGAGATCCACTACCGATTGCACAAAGCTCAAATCCCGCGGATACTCCTCGAGGGTACGGATAAATCCCTGATCCAACTTGGCCTTGTCGATCGGCAATTGCTTGAGGCGCAGAAGAGAAGAGTAACCGCTGCCGACGTCGTCGAGGGCCAACTGAAAACCCAAACTTTTCAGCTCTTGGAGCCGATCTAGGGCCATAGCCTGATCCGCAAATTCATGACTTTCCAAAAGCTCGAGCACGATGCGACGCGGATCGATTTTTTCCGTCCGCAAAAGGTGTCGCAAAAATTGCACGCAGTTCATACTAACCAGCTGCGGGTCGATATTCACCGAGACCCAAAGCGAAAATCCCAAGGCGTCGAGT
>DDOU01000051.1:0-137 GCA_002341825.1 Candidatus Igneacidithiobacillus taiwanensis
GGTTTTGCCGGCCCCTTGCAGGGCATTCTGGCCGGCCTCGCCGCAGCGCGGTTCGACTGGTTGGCAGTGGTACCGGTCGATGCCCCCCATCTCCCCGATGATTTGCTCTGGCAGCTCTGGCAATTGCGCCGCGGCGT
>DDOU01000051.1:163-2679 GCA_002341825.1 Candidatus Igneacidithiobacillus taiwanensis
GCGCGCGACGAACGCGACATCGTCCCCGTCATTGCCCTTCTACATCGGCGGCTGTTATCGCTACTGCAACGCTTCGTCGCCAGCGGTCAGCGCCGTGCCGGGGATTTCTTTGCTGCCATCCCCCAGCAGCAGCTGCGGCTACGGGCGGAGGANNTGCGCAACTGCAACACCCCCGCCGATCTGCAGGAGCCAATTGCGTGAAGGTGTTAGGCATCGTAGGATACAGCGGTGCGGGCAAAACGACGTTACTCTGCGCCCTCCTTCCCCTGCTCTGTGCACGGGGCTTGCGGGTTGCTGCCATCAAGGCCACGCATCACGATGTACGCTGGGATCAACCGGGCAAGGACAGTTGGCGCTTGCAGGAGGCGGGGGCAGAGCCGGTGCTGTTGGCGGGGCCCAAGCGCTGGTATCTGAGTCGCGCTGCTGCCCCCGGCGACTGGGCAGCACAGCTTGCCACCCTGCAGCCGGTCCCGGATCTGGTGCTGAGCGAGGGTAATACCGATTGGCCGGTGCCGCGGCTGCTGGTGCATCGAGCCGCCCTCGGCAAGCCCTTGCGCCGCTTTGCCGGAGATCAAGTCTTGGCGGTGGCGACGGACGCGGCGATCGAAACCGATCTCCCTTGCCTCGATCTCAACGATCCGCCATCGATCGCCCGCTTTCTGCTGACTTGGTATGGAGAATGACCATGGCCGTTTGCTGTGAAGACAACGAACACGACCCGAATGCCAAAAGTGTGGAAGAGGCATTGGACATCATCCTTGCCGCCTCGGAACCCGTAGTAGAAAGCGAATGGCTTTGCCTCGACAACGCTCTCGATCGCGTGCTCGCTCGCGATGTACTGGCAACCCAGCCGATTCCCGCTTGGCCCAATTCCGCCATGGATGGTTACGCCCTGCGTAGCAGTGACGGCGACAGCCCGCGCCGCATCATTGGCCGCGCCTTTGCCGGCCGTCCCTTCCTTGGGCAAGTCGGACCCGGCGAGGCGGTGCGCATCATGACCGGCGCCGTCGTCCCCGCCGACTGCGACAGCGTCATCCCCCAGGAACAATGTGCAGCAAACGACGATATCCTGCAGCTGCATGCCCCGGTACGCCCTGGTGCCAACATACGCGGCATTGGCGAGGACTTGGCCGCGGGCGAACTGGCCTTGCCTGCCGGCACCCTGCTGCGGCCGAGTCAACTCGGCGTGCTCGCCAGCCTAGGGCGGAGCGAGGTGGAGGTCTTTCGCCGTCTGCGCGTCGCCTTCTTTTCCACGGGCGACGAACTGCAGCCCCTGGGGCGCCCTTTGCAGGCTGGCGAGATTTACGACAGCAATCGCCACAGCTTGCTGGCGCTCCTTCGACGCCTGGGAGTCGAGGCCATCGACTTCGGCCGCATCGACGATGATCCCGATCGCATTGCCGCGACCCTGCAGCAAGCAGCAAAAGTGGCCGACCTAGTGCTCACCAGCGGCGGCGTTTCCGTTGGCGATGCCGACTATGTTGCCGAGCTCCTGCAGAACCTAGGCAGCGTGCAGTTTTGGAAAATGAACATGAAACCCGGGCGGCCCCTCGCCTATGGGCGAATTGGTACGGCGGACTTTTTTGGCCTGCCCGGCAATCCGGTGTCGACCATCGTCACTTTCTATCAGTTCGTTGCCCCGGCCTTACGCAAACGCATGGGCTGCCGGGCGCCCTGGGTTGCTCCCCGTCTACGCCTACCCTGCGCCACGGCGCTGCGCAAAAAGCCCGGACGCACCGATTTCCAGCGTGGTCGCCTGGTGGCTAGTGCCGAAGGCCTGCAGGTGGCTCCCGTCAAGGCGCAATCCTCTCATATCCTCACCGGCATGGCCCAAGCTGAATGCTTTATGGTGCTGCCCGCCGAGGCCGGCGATCTGCCCGCCGGTACCCTGGTGGAGGTGCAGTTGCTCGAGGGCTTGGTCTGAGTCAGTCCCTTTCCAAGCGCCCTTGGTAGGGGGTTGAGTGTGACCAATGATGCAGAAAATTGGCAGCATAGAGCTGATTCAACGCCGGATTGCCGCGTAAAATGAGCAGGTTCTCGGCATTGGCCTGCTCCGCCGCGCGGGTGAAATTGAAACTACCGGTAATGACGGTGTCGTCGTCAATGACCATGACCTTGTTGTGGGCGATGGCATGCTGGTCATCGATGCGCAGATCGACCCCCTGATTGGCAAAGAAATCCGCTTCCGAATACTTCTGGGTGCGCTGGCTCTTGTCGAGGAGCACCCGGAGTTCTACCCCGCGCTTACGCGCATCCATGGCCGCCTTGGCAATGGGCGCACTGGTAAAACTATAGGCCTGAATCCACAGGCGATGCTTAGCCTCCCCCATGGCGCGGACGATGACATCGGTGGTACCGGGAGGGGGCGAAAAAGCCACTTCGATACTGCCTTGGGCGGGGATGGTCGTGGGCGACTGCGGGAGTGCGGCTTCGGCTTCCTGTAGTTGCTCCGCCGCCGCCTGCAGCACCCCAGGAAAAAAGTTTGGCAGCCAAAAGACCGCTACCGCGGCCAAAAT
>DDOU01000051.1:2827-2953 GCA_002341825.1 Candidatus Igneacidithiobacillus taiwanensis
GACCTGCGCCTCGACGATCATCCCGCCCTTGCGCATGCCGCCGCCCTTGGCCCGGTCTTGCCCGTCTTCCTCAGTGATCCCCAAGATGAGCGCGGGGCGGCCTATCAATGGTGGCAACGCCAGAGC
>DDOU01000051.1:3023-3198 GCA_002341825.1 Candidatus Igneacidithiobacillus taiwanensis
TGCAGGAAAGCGGCGCCACGGCGGTCTACTGGAATCGCCGCTACGCCGCGCCGCAACGGGAAATCGACGGCCAGCTCAAGGAGATGCTGCGCGTGCGCGGTATTACCGCCGAATCTTTTCCTGGCGATATCCTCATCGAACCCTGGAAGGTGCTCCGCGACGGCCAACCCTACAA
>DDOU01000051.1:3301-3762 GCA_002341825.1 Candidatus Igneacidithiobacillus taiwanensis
CGGCCCGACTGGGCGAGCCCCTTTCTGGCGTATTGGCAACCGGGCGAGCTGGGGGCCGCGGCGCGACTTGCGGAGTTCCTCGAGAGTCGGCTGGCAGACTACGCCAGTGGCCGGCACTACCCCGCCGCCGAGAAAGTATCGCGACTCTCCCCCCATCTTGCCCACGGGGAAATCAGCCCACGCCGCCTCTGGCAGCGCGTGCAAGCCCATGTCGAAGCACAGCCGGAGCAACGCCGCGCCGCCGATAAGTTTTTGCAGGAGCTCGGTTGGCGGGAGTTTTCCTGGCATCTCCTCTACCATTTTCCGCAGCTGCCCCACACCCCTCTGCGCCCCGAGTTTGCCGACTTCCCTTGGCAGGAAGATGAGCGACTGCTGGGCGCCTGGCAGCGCGGTCAGACCGGCTACCCCCTGGTCGATGCCGGCATGCGCGAGCTTTGGCAAACAGGATACCTGCACAACCG
>DDOU01000145.1:0-20631 GCA_002341825.1 Candidatus Igneacidithiobacillus taiwanensis
GTTTATTAGCCGGGCGATACCGCATTGTTGCAGTAGTTTGTTAATGAACAGTTTTCTTTGTGTGTGCCGCGAATGGTAGATAGAGCCACCTGGTAACCTTTGATGACGCCCAGAGTCTCCAATAAAAATATTGATAGAACAGGAAGATAGACCATGCGCGAAAGGGCGGCCTTTGCGACGCCGATCCAGGTTCGCGCATCAAACCATAAGAGGGCCATTAAAGTCGATGGATCGGAAGGTTCCATATTGCTTAATACGCAGTTCGGTGGGTTCTGTGAGGCGATAGAAGCGTAGATTATCCTCTTCTTCGTCTATTTCCGCCAGCAGCGTGCGCTCAAAAGCCTCGTACTGCATTTGATTGACCTGACATTCAAAAACAGATTTCTGCACACGTTGGCCAACCCGTTCGCAGGCTTTGGCCACGCGGCGCAGGCGCCGGCGCCCCGCCGCCGTTTCTGTAGAAACATCGTAAGTGACGATGATGAGCATGTTTACTCCTCCTCAACGGCTAAGATATGGCAGATACCCCGTAGTTTCCCCACGGATGGCGCGCGCCATTAGCCGCGCCTGCACAAAAGGTAATAGTCCAATAGGAACCTTCTGCTCCAAGAGAGGATGGGTGATTTCTTCTTGTTTACGTTCCTGCCAAGCAGCGACCACCTTGCGTCGACCTTTATCACCCAGCAGGACGGCTCCACCCTCGCGGTCTTCAAAATCGTTCTCGCTTAGTTGCCCTCGGTTCACAAGGGTGAGTGCGAGCCGGTCGCAGATGGGAGCGCGAAACTCCTCCTGCAAATCCAGTGCTAATGCCGCGCGCCCCGGGCGGACTACATGTAAAAATCCTAGCTGCGGATCCAGACCAACGGTTTCCAACGCGCTGCGACAATCGTTCATCAGCATGGCGTAAAGAAATGAGAGCAAGGCATTGATCCGGTCCAATGGTGGACGCCGGGTACGCCCGCTCCACTGAAATTGCTCACGCATAGCGGGCTTAATGATATGGTGAAAAACCGAGAAGTAACTGCGTGCGGCATCGCCTTCTATGCCGCGCAGCGCATCTATGGTGGACGCTTCGGCAGTAGCACGCAGCGATGCGGCGAGGTGATTGGCTGCACCAGTAAGCTGCTTAGCGTCGCCCGCCTCTTTTGCCTCACGAGCAGCGCGCAGGAGCACAGTTCTGCTGTTACGGATTTTTCCAGCGACGCAGGCGCGCGCAAACTCTCTGGAAATATCAACATTTCCCGCTCCTCGGTGCTGAGCCTGACGCAGCAGGATATTTCCGGAAATGGGCCCTTCCAAACGCGCCTTGAAGCGACCAAAACGATCCAATAACACCAGCGACTTCCCCTCTTCCGCCAAGCGGTGCATGAGGGCAGGCGACACCATCACGTCACCAAAGCATACCAGTGTACCGACATGATGCAGCGGGACTTGCAGGCGTTTCTCATGGTCCACATCTACACGCAAGGTCGCGTTGTCTAAATGTACATAGGATAGGGGGGTCATGACGTAAAGGGTATTTTGAATTTGCTGCATGACAGAATCCCTCTACATCATGTACTAATTTCATCATCCGGCGAAAACAGGTATTGTTTCAGCCGGTCCATTTGGGTTTGCTGCGCCAGCATCTCGGGCTGGCAAATTTCTCGCAGTGAGCATTCCCGGCACCTCGCATCGTTTACTGGCGGTGGGAGGATGCCGCAGGCGAGCATGGCGCGAATCGCATCGGCAGTCTCGCTGACAAGAGCGCGCAAATCCTCGGTGATGTCGACCTCGCGCCGCCGATGGCTGCTGGCATGGTAGATGGCGCCTTGGGGTACAGGGCGACCGAGCATATCTTCCAGACACATGGCCTGGGCGGCAAGCTGAATGTCATCATGGATGCGGCCACGTTTACGTCCATGCTTGAACTCTACAGGATATATCCTGCCATCTGGATGGAACTCTACTAAATCTGCCTTGCCGATCAGACCAATACGATCTGACCAGAGGGGCAACGCCCGCTCCACCCGCACGCCGCGCTTCACCTCATATCCCGGCGTATCCACCAGATGATGCACCGCCTGCCCTCGAGCAGTGTGAACGTTGTCCTCAAATTGCTGCTCCAAATGAATCAATCCGCATTGACGCGGGCAATAAGCCCAGTGCTGGAGGGCAGAAAGCGGAACGGGATCTTCGGCGGCTTCCATGATTGGTCCCCGTCATTTCTCAAATAACAAATCCAATAACGCCTCGCGACTAACGCCGCGATGCGTAGCCACTGCGTCCAAAATGGCGGCCAATGTACCTACACGTAGTGGATCGTGGCGAGGAACAGTGATGTGATGCTCGCCTCGTGCCACACAGGTCAGGCGCATGTGGCTTCCCGTCTGCCGCGTCACGGTGTAACCCACATGCCCGAGCCGTCGAACCAACTCAGTGCCAGTGAGGTCACGCGGCAGCCTCACGCTACCAGTACCTCTTCGCGGGTAATATGCAGACGAATAAGTCTGGGGCACTGCGCATCCTCAAAATGGCAGTGCACTGCATCCCGTACCAGCGCATATAACGCGGGCAGATCATCGGCCTCGGCAAAAATATCCGCTCCTACAGCACGGGCGATGAAGCCTCCCTCCGGCGCCTCTTCAACAATAAAGTGGATTTCGGACATCGTGCGTTCTCCTCATATTTTGCGAAGCAGCGTAACCCCTGATGGCATTTCTGTGTCATTTACGAATACTTCGTAATCGGCAAAGCCGCGTGGTACTTCTACGCCAGCTTTGCGATTCACCTCGATGCGATCGAACAAGTCGTGCGCTGGCGCATTGCCGAGTTCTGAATCGTGCCTGAATACATAGAGCCCGCGTGTGGCCATCTCGCCGCGCGCGGCGGATCGGTCGTGCTCGAACATCTGCGTCAGAGCCTGCCAGAGCAGTTCCAGGTCGGTCTCATCGAAGCCGGTCTGTCTGGCGAGAAAGCTGGAAACAAAGCCGTGCGCGACATACAGGCCATACGGCACGGTATGTTTGCGGCCCATGGTGCGGTTGTCGCCGTCCTGCTTTTCGGCTTCGGCCTCGGTCGCCACGGCCATGCGGGTGATGGAGTGCTCCTGCGCAATGATGGGATCGACCGAGCGTGCGAATGTGAGTTGCACCGGGCCGCGCACCTGGCCGCAGTTGACGCCGGTCGACATGACGGCACCGAAGGTGCGCACATCAAAAAAGTTCTGGCACATCCAGTCGCGCGCCTTGTTCACGTCGTCGCCGCTGCCTTTGCGCTTCTTGTCCTTGGCGGACTTTTTTGCGTCACTCGGCTTGTCGACGCTCTCCTCTAACGCCGATTCGACGGGTTCAGTGTCCAGCTTGAGCGCGGAGTAAGCGCGCTGGTTTTGTTGGTTGAGGATGGCCTTCTCGCGGACATAAATCTCGAACCGCTTCTCGCCGGGTTGCGGGTCGCGCGCTTCCTGGTCGCGGGTCATGGTAACGAAGTTGCGCACTTTGCGCTTGAGCGCCACGTCGGTCACTAGGCCGTGGCCGGTTTCGGCGTCCAGCCGCGGCAGATTGCCCGCGTCCGGATCGCCGTTGGGGTTGCCGTCTTTCACGTCGAACAGCAGTACGAAGTCGTAGCGATTATTGAGGCTCATTGGATTTCCTCCGGGGTCTTGGATTCTGTTTTAGCGAAAAAGGCTTGGCGTTGTTGGTAGTAACCGAGAGCGAAACGCGCCTGATCTGGAAGAGCAAGATGACGCGGCGGGAACGTGTCGGCGTCGAAGCCGTCCATGATTTCGCCAATCAAACGCTCGCGACTGATCGCTAGGCCGGTTGCGAGCTTGCCCAGATGGTGCTTCGACAGCCGCAGCAGCGTGGAAAACACGGCCGCCGGTGTGCTGGAAGCCGCACCATAGTAGCGGTCGCGGATGGTGGCGTTGAGCTTGCCGGGGCCGCCCGCGGCGTCCTCCTGTATTCGTTCGAGCGTAGCGAAAAGCCGCCCCAATCGATAGGCGGGGTTATTGTTGGAGAGGTCGAGCATGGGCGTGAACTCCTTCTCTGCGGTTTTATGAAAACGTATATGACGGTTGAGGCAGGCCTTGATAACGGCAGCACGCGCATAGGTCGGTTTTTGCTCAGCGCGACAACGCACTACCGCCAGATTGAGCAGCCTAGCTGGATAAGGCAAGCCTTCGAGAATAGCGCGCATGACTTCGCCACCAAGGTTGGGCGGAATATTGTCGGCCTTGTTCAGCAATGCCACGCTAGTCAGCAGGCGAAACAGCGACAAGTGCTCGGGATCATGCGGTGCACGTACGATGGCGATGTCGTCGAAGTGCTGAACGATGCGCCTGGCAAGGTCTGCCGCAGTGGCCGTCTCCCAGAAACGGATGCTGATGCGCGCGGCGTTGGGCGCAAGGCCGAGGACATGAAAGCGCGTCTGCATGCCGCCAACGCTGAACCGGCCGGTTTTGACGGACGCGTACAACGCCTTGATGGCGTCGGTGTTCTTGTCCGGGTCGTCCTTGGGAGGGTCGCCGAACAGGTCCACCATGGCATTTTCGAGGTCGTGCGGTTCTTCTGCCCAGAACACCGTGGAGGCGTCACCGACCTGGATGCGCTGGCGCGAGCCTCGCGCCAATAAATGATTCAGGGCGGTGGTGTAGGCGAAAGTGGCGGCCTTGCCCACCGGCGCATTGGCGCCTTGCGCCTTGCCGTAGGAGTTGAAGGCATCGAGATTGAACGACACGATGTTGGCGCCCGATGTTTGTGCGCCCCAGACGCCCTTGATCGCGGGGTGCAGCCGCTCGATGGCAGTCGGCATACCGCTGACCAGACACATGCCGTCTGGCGCATCTTCGGTCTGGTGGGTTGCTGCCGCGATCACGGCGGGGCGCTGGCAAACGAGTTCTATGTCACCGTGAAGGCGAAAACTGATGTTAGGGTTGCTGGCTTTTATGTCTTCTAGTGCCGCGAACGAGGCAATTGATTCCAGGCGAAACGTATCGAGAAACGCCAGTACCGCCCGAATGCCCTCATCATTGCGCACGTCGTCCGGCAGCGCCTCGATGCAGGCGCGAAACGCCGCATGTTGCTCGGCAACGCGCCCGGGATTGCCGCGCGCGTCCAAGCCCAGCACGTATTCCGCCGTATCCCACAGCAAGTTTGCGGCGATACCGGAGGTTTTCTTTACGCCTTGGGGCACCAGAAAACGCTGACCGACTTTCTTCTTACCCTCGGCGCTGCGGGTATCTGCGATGTTCAGCAGCTTTCCATCTTGGTCGATCTCCAGCACGAAGGGAATTTCTTTCTCTTCCAGCCCGAATGCGGGCAAGCGCTCGGAGGGGTCGGGATCATTCTGTTTGCGCCGGTAGTAGGCGTCGAGTGCTTGCAGAATCATGCGTGCACCTCCGCGCTGTTCCAGGCGGGAACGTCCACCACGCCTTGCTCCAAGCGTGCCCGGAAAAAACGCGGCTGAGGATTGGCGGGGTCGGTGAAATCGAGGTCGTGCAGCATGAAACCTAGGTCGCGAGACTCATTGATCGGTGGCGATTCGGCGGCCATGTCTGTGACGAGCCGAAACCGCGCGGCAAACTCGCGGGTGCCAAGATAGGGCTGATTGACGCACTGGCCCTTGGCGGCACGACGCTCGAACATCTCGTAAAATTTCGTCGCGTTACCACTGGGATCGTGCGCTGGGAGAAATTGCAAATCGGCATGCACCCGGTAAGCCACATCGCGCAAGAACAATCCGGCACGTTGCTGGCGGTCGCCCTCGATGTTGAGCGCCAGTTCGCCGTAGCCGTTTTTCATCGCGGTCTCGACATTGCGGGTAGACACTACGCTTGCCACCTCGTTGCGCCGCAGGTTGATCCAGCGGATGGGCTTTAGCACTTCGATTTTGCGCACATGCCAGCGGATGGCTGGCTTCCACAGGATGGCCTCGAAGCAGGCGCGCGCTGCGGAGGGCGTCATCACGTCGTAGCTGACGCGCTCGACTTTCATTTCTGGGCGGGTAAAGCAGGCCCAGGGGCCGGAGAGTTCGAGACAAAAGGTTTTCAAGCGCTTCTCCTCTGTGCTAGATGGCCATTATTTTGACATGACCGACCTCACCATACCGTCTGATTTTGCGGTCCGCGGTAACGAGGCGCTGGCCATGGACGCGGGCCGCTGCAATGAGGAAGCGATCGGCGGGATCCCCGTGCGGACTGTCGGGGAGCTGGGTGCTCTCCAACGCCGTTTCTGCATCCAGCACCAGCAGGCGCAAACCAGGTAAGCTGAGGGCGCGCCGCATCCATTCGCCAATGGGTGCCGAAAGGCTGATTTTTTCTTTGGCGCAGAGCATTCCAATCTCCCATACGCTGATGGCGGAAAGGTAGAGGCAGTTACCCGACCTAGCCTGTTCAATGGCAGCCAAGGCGGCGGAGGATAATTGCGTCTTGCTGCCTTCTGCGTACCAGATCCACACATGCGTATCGAGTAGCAAGGCGCCGCTCATTTTTTATCATCGCCCGATGGTGGGCTGGTGTAGAAATCATCTTCATCGCCACTTTCTGCTGACCACAGATCATCTACAGGAGCGACAATATCCCCATGGATCGTGATAGTGCCCTGCATATAACCAAACATGCTTGCTGGCGTTTCATCGACAACGGGAACCAGTTTGACCAATGGTTTGCCGCGCTTGCTAATGACCAAAGGCTCATGCGTCGTAGCTACTTCATCGATCAGTTTCAGACACTTGGCTTTGAATTCGGAGGCGTTGATGTTCATTACCCACTCCACATGACCACTATCGCTGGTCATCTTAGACCGCTCGGTACCGAGGAGCAAACGGCAACAAGCTGGTGTCAGGTGATGAGCTGGTCTGCTCGCATTGGTTTACCCTCGGGTAGCAATCCAATCTGGGCGTCGTAAAGCCAGTCGCTCAATTGCACGAAGAGCCCCGGCATGATTTCTTCAATATCTCCTTGCGCAAGCAGTTGCGTAGCTCGCGATCGATGCAGATTGACGGTATAACGCTGCAATTTGCGCATAAGCCAACGCTGCGGACCTTCTTTACGCAGTTTGGTCAGCCAGTTATCGATGCTGTCATCCTGCCCGTCACTGCCGCGATAACGCACAATAATAGGGACGCTGTCCTCGTCTTCAATGAGGCGGAATTTTTCAGCAGCACTACGAAAATTAACGGCCAGCTCTCGCCCATCCAAACTGTCTCCAGCCATGAATAGCTCGTCGCAAATGCGCATTTTGTCGAGTTCGCAAGCATGGTACAGATGCTGAAAATAGCGGGCGAAGTGTTCTCGCGCCAGCGGTTGTCCGGTGACTTCATATAGGACATTGCGACAGGCGTCCTCACCACGACGCAGCAATCCCGGCGGAGCAGGCTTGGGAGGTACGAAAACGATCACCTCGCCTTTTTCGGCCAACCGCCCCTCTCGATTGCAACGGCCTGCCGCCTGGGCAATAGAATCCAACCCGGCCAGAGCGCGATAGACCACAGGAAAATCCACGTCCACACCCGCTTCGACCAATTGCGTACTCACTACGCGCGTGGGGATACTTGCCTGTAAACGCATCTTGATATCAGCAATGACCTGCGAACGATGCGCACCACACATCAGGGCTGACAAATGGAACGTGCCAGGGTCATACTCCTGCATCTGCCTCCACAACTCATGAGCGTCCTTACGAGTGTTGACGATAACGAGCACCGACTCGTGTTTAGCAATGTCTCCCGCAAGCGTCGACCAATCGGTACGGGTGTGCCAGTCGAGAGGTAACCGCACGCGGACACGCTCCAATGCGGCGTAGAGCGCATCGGGATCATCCATGAGCTCCCGCACATCTTCCAGACCACGCAGATTTTTGCTTGGGTCGAAGTATTCCCGTGTACTCAAAGCAGGTTGGGTGGCAGTAGACAAAACGACGGTCACACCGTAGTGCCGCGTAAGCAGCCGAAGCATGTCGAGCATCGGTTGCAGGAACTCCGGTGGCAGCAATTGCGCTTCGTCGAGGATAACGACACTATCCACCAAATTGTGCAGTTTGCGGCAGCGCGAAGTGCGCGCGGCAAACAGCGACTCGAAAAACTGCACATTGGTGGTGACGATGATGGGCGCGTCCCAGTTTTCACAAGCCAAGCGCGAGGCGTAGTTTTCCTGCTCGGGATCAGACTCGGCATTGCTGTGATGTTCGATTACCGCCTCGCCAAAAATACTGCGGAAAGTGTCAGCCGTCTGCTCGATGATGCTGGTGTAAGGGATAACATGGATGACGCGGCGTTTGCCATGAAGGCGCGCGTGCTCGAGCGCAAACGCCATGCCCGAAAGCGTTTTGCCGCCTCCGGTAGGAACCGTAAGGGAGAATAAGCCGGGAGACAACGCGGCCTTTTCGCGGCATTGACGGAGTATTTCGGCACGGACCTCATTGACGGCTGTGGGCGCTGCGCTAGCGACAAGTCGGGCCATGTGGGTGTCAAACTGCGTAGCGAGTTCAGACAGTGCTGGCCATTGATTACGAAGTGCATATTTATCTGGGTCCATATAGCGCTCGGTATCCAGAAAATCTGCATCGACCAGGGCTGAAAACAACATACGCACCCAGAGCGCGAAGCCGTCTTTGCCGCCTGGAACGGCGCGCAGGTCGGGCTTGAAATTTCCCGAAACGAGTAACTCCGCAGGCGGATTCGACTCCAGAGACTCTGCCAACTCGGCGCGGCTTTCTGTACTGGCAAGGCGCTGATCCAAATCGCCAAACCAATCTGCCAACCCGGCGTGATGTCCAGCAATAATGTATGCCAAGACGCGCCCGGTGTTACCGAAGCGATCCGTCGCCAACATGGCCCCCGCTGTTGAATGCGGAGCCCTTCTGCTCACTTCACCCTTTATATGCGCATCTGCCTCAAAACCGCTAGCCTGACGGATGTAGTGCTGAAAGCGCGGACGATATTTGCCAAGATCATGCCAGCGTCCAGCCAACCGCGCCCAATCACTGCCAAATTGCTCCGCAAATACTGCTGCGAGAGCGCCAACACTACTCAAATGCTCGAATAGATCATGCGGTTCTCGCCATGAGCCATCAGGATTTTTTGCAGCGTGTGCGATGCTGTTATTTATAGCCATGAGCTTTGTTCTCGCGAACTTCTTACCGATTCCATGGATATCCTTCCATCGTCAGGTCTCCTGCCGAAAAGGAAACATTGCGTTGTCGGGCTGTGATCGATTGAAAACTATATCGGCAAACCGTGCAGCTCCGCAAAAGCCTTTGTCCTTGCTCGGGCGTAGCGGTTTTCCTGCAATCACGTCAGGGATATCGATGAGGGCACCGACAAGGGCCCAGGAATGCGCGCACACCAGGCCGCGCCAAGCCCTCAAAGAAAAAGCGTTCGTGGACATCCACGAACGCTTGCGATTACCCACGAACCTCAATTTGGTACCGAGAGTCGGAGTCGAACCGACACGGTGTCACCACCACCGGATTTTGAGTCCGGCGCGTCTACCAATTCCGCCATCCCGGCAAATCAGTTTACTAGGATAGCAAGGCGAGGAATTTCTGACAATGGCCGCAGTTGCCAGTGGTTGCCGAGCAGGCTTGGCGCGGACGACAATGGTAGCGTCCGTCCGACGAGCTTGCAGGCTATGACCGAACCCGCCGTATCTTCTTTGATTCGCCATTTGAGCTTTCGCCAGCTGCAGATCTTTGCCACTGTGGTGCGCCTGGGAAGCTTCAGCAAGGCGGCAGACGCCCTCTTTTTGGCGCAGCCGACAGTATCGTTGCAGATCAAAAAGCTGAGCGAGACCGTGGGCATGCCCCTCTTGGAGCAGGTGGGGCGCGGCATCCGGCCGACGGGAGCCGGGGAGGACCTGTACGCGGCTTGCGAGGAGATCTTTCAAAGCCTGGAAAATTTCGATAGCCGGATTGCCGAGCGCCGAGGTATTCGGCGGGGAACCCTGCGCCTGGGGGTGGTGACGACGGCCAAATACATCGCACCGGAACTATTGGCGGCCTTCGGGGAGCAATATCCGGGCATTCATTTTGCCATGCAAGTGCGAAATCGCGACGAGATCATCCAACGCATCCAGAATCATGAAGACGATCTCTATATCATGGGCCAAGTCCCGGAGACCGAAGTGGATGTCGAGGCCATCCCCTTTGCCCTCAACCCCTTGGCGGTGATGGCGCCGCGCGATCATCCCCTGCTACGCGGCGACCCGCCCCTACCCCTCGCCGCCATTGCGCAAGCGCCGTTTCTCATTCGCGAGCCGGGTTCGGGTACCCGTAATGCCTATCTGCGTCTCTTTTCGGAGCAGGGGCTCAAGCCGCGGATCGCCATGGAGCTGAGCAGCAACGAGGCGATCAAACATGCCGTGGCCAGTGGCTTGGGTATCTCCATCCTCTCGGTCCATTCCCTGGCCTTGGAGGGTATTGGCGGTCCCATCCAGATCCTCGAGGTGGAGGGCTTTCCCATTTTGCGTAAATGGTACTTGGTCTATCCGCGGGGCAAGACCTTATCCCTCACTGCCGAACGCTTTCTGGAGTTTTGCGTGTCGCAAGAGGATTTCATCACCAAGAGACTTGTGGAGCTCTGGCCGGGTCTGGCAAAACATCTACAATGAAGAGCAATTTATAAAAATAAATATACAAAATACAAAATTCCAATTTGAATAAATGTAGATACTCCCCTATCGTCTCCCTCGGTTTCTTACGAAGGAGGCAGCGATGTACACCAACCTTACCATCCCTTGGCTCAGCGCAGCCGCCTTGGCCCTCATGCCTGTGGGGCTCCTGCTGACCGCCGTACCGCGGGTGCAGTCCACCCGCCATTCTGCCCTCAGCGCTCGCCATCGCGTGCGCTGGGCCGCCCTCTTTGCGCTGGCAGCGGCGCTGGTTGCCGATTTGGCCTATTTTCTGGGCGCGCAAGCCGACTGGGTCTTGGCCGAAATTCCCTTGCCCGGTTTGCACTTTGCCCTGCCCTTGTCGATTGCGGTCAATGGCCTGACCTTGGCGCTGGCAACTTTGGTGTCATTCGTTATCGTCATGATCGCGCAATACAGCGTGCAGTACCTGGATGGCGATCCGCAGCAGGCGCGCTTCTCGCGGCTCTTGGCCTTTACGGCGGGCTTCTTCCTCATCGTTGTCGTTGCTGGCAATCTGGGCCTCTTCACTTTGGGGATCATCGCTACCGGCTTCAGCTTGCACCAGTTGCTGAAGTTCTACAGCGAGCGCCCGAAGGCGATCATGGCCGCGCACAAGAAGTCCATCTTCAGCCGCAGTGCCGATCTGTGCTTGCTTGGGGCGACGGTCCTGGTGGGGCAAACAACGGGTAGCCTGCAATTTACGGACTTGCGTAGTGTGGCGGAGCAAAACGCGAACCTCCCCATGGGCCTGCAGATCGCCGCGTGGTTGATCGTGGCGGCGGTGATCCTGAAAAGTGCGCTCTTTCCCTTTCAGGGTTGGTTGATTCAGGTGATGGAAGCACCCACCCCGGTCTCGGCCTTGATGCACGCCGGTGTGGTCTACAGCGGCGCCATCGTCGCCCTGCGTTGTAGCCCGCTGTTGGTGCGTGTGCCCGATGCCTTGCTCTTTTTGGGTGCGGTGGGACTACTCACGGTGCTCATTGCCTCCCTGGTCATGACCACCCAAACCGCCATCAAGTCGGTCCTCGCGTGGTCGACGGCGGCACAGTTGGGCTTCATGTCCTTGGAGTTGGGGTTAGGTCTTTTTCCCTTGGCCCTCCTGCACCTTTTGGGGCACTCCCTGTATAAGGCGCATGCCTTTCTCTCGTCGGGCAGCATCACCGATCAGTTGCGCCAAGTACCGGCGGGCGGGAAGAAGATTCCGAGTATGGGAACCTGGAGTGTCGCGGTGCTGCTTGGAGTAGTCATCGCTGGCGGTGGAGCTTGGGCGCTCGGCGAAAACCCCCTGGCCGACCCGGTCTGGTTTGCCTTGATCGCCATCGTCGCGATCGCCTTGGCGCAGCTCTTGGTGAAAGGCTTGGGCTTTGACAACTGGAGTGATCGCTTGGGTGCCCTGGGGATCGCAGCACTCATGGGCGGGATCTATCTCCTGCTGCACAGCCTCTTCGTGTGGCTCTTTGGTCGCGATCTCGCCGCACCTTTGGAGGATACGAGTTTGGGTCAGCAAGTTTTTGTGTACGCCATTGCCGCCAGCTTCTTGCTCTTGAGCTGGTTGCAAGGACCGGGCCGCGCCCTGCTACCCCAGCGTCTGCAGCTCGCCCTCTACACCCATCTCTACAATGGATTGTATGTGGACTTTTGGGTCGAACAGTTTTCGCACCGCTTTTGGGCGGAGAAAGTGGGAGTGGAGTTACCGCGTAAAAACCTTGCGGTGGAGTCCTTGGAGTCCATCGCCCGTAACCGGGAAGTTCTGGATAATTCTGGAGGTGTGCAATGACGATCGAAATCCAAGCCACGACCCTTTGCGAGCAGGTTGCACGCCGTATCGCGCCGCTCTGGCCCTTGGATAGCTATGTCGCCGTCAACCCCTACTGGGGCTTTGCCGACCGCTCCTTTGCCGAGCTTGCAGCATACTTGCAAGGCACCGTGGGCGAGCGGGTGATCATGGATCGGCGTTGGTACGCCGAACAGGTGAGTAGCGGTAAGCTGTCTTTGGCAGACATCGTGCGTGCTGCCGAGGACCTGGGCCTCGGCGGTGACGAAGAAGACTGGCAGGCCTATCTGCAGACCGAAGCCGAGTCGCCCATGCGCTTGCCCCTCTTGCCGGAGCTCATGAATCGGCAGGGGCACGCCTCTATCTCGCAGTATGTGCTCGAGCAGATCAGCCACTTTTTGGCGGCCTACTACGATCGGGGTCAGGCCCTTTGGTCCCTGCCCAAAGACCCCAGCCAGGGACTCTTTGCGGCTTGGCGNNCGATCGCAGTCTCGGCCCCATGGGGTTGCGGCCCCTGCGTCGGCAACTCCTCGCCCTGTCAGGGGATGCCACCGCAGCACGGCGCTGGGCGCTGGCGACCCTGGAGCTACCGGAGGCAGCGGTAGAGGCCTATCTCTTGGTCCTGCTCAAGTCCATCGGTGGCTGGGCAAGCTGGTGTCGGTACCTGCTTTGGCAGGCCGAGCTCGAGGGCAAAAGCCAAGGGGATCTCCTCGATCTGCTCAGCATCCGCATGGTCTGGGAGGCTTTGCTGCGACAGCATGCGAAAGCGGCGGTGCTCGACTCCTGGCGGCGCCAAGTCCGCGGATGGGTATTCGACGACAAGCGCGCCGAGCAAGAAGACGCCCGCCGCGGCGAGGTCCTCTTGCGCGCCAGCGAGATCGCATACCGGCGGCAGCTTGCTGCCAGTCTGCGGCGGCAACCCTCGCGCCGCAGCCAGGCCAAGGGCACGCCACGGGTGCAGGCGGCGTTTTGTATCGACGTCCGCTCCGAGGTCTATCGGCGCCATTTGGAGAGTGTGTTTGGCGATTGCGAAACCATAGGATTTGCGGGCTTCTTTGGGGTGCTGCTCGAATACCAGCGTCAGGGTGACCGCGTCGCTCGCCCCCAAGCGCCGGTCTTGCTGCGCCCCCAAGTGCATGTGGAAGAAACCGGGCCAAAGGAGATCGTGGAGCGTCGCTTTCGCCGCCTGCGACGCGGCGCCGAGTGGAAGCACTTCAAGCTCTCGGCCGCGTCTTGCTTTTCCTTTGTCGAAACCGCTGGCTTGAGCTACGTGGGCAAACTGCTGGCGGATAGTCTTGGCTGGCACCTTCCCTCCCCGCCGCCGGATGCGGCAGGGCTGGCTGCCGCCGAGCGCGCCCAGTTGCACTGCGTCTTGCCCGCCTCCCTCGGCATGGAGCAGCGGCTACAGATGGCGGCGTCGATCCTGACCGGGCTTGGCCTCAATCGCGGCATGGCAAAACTGGTGCTATTGGTGGGGCACGGCAGTTCGACCACCAATAACCCGCACCGTGCGGGCCTCGATTGCGGCGCCTGCGCCGGCCAGACGGGCGAGGTAAATGCCCGAGCCGCGGCGGATTTACTCAACGATCCGGCGGTACGCGAGGGGTTGCGCGCCCAAGGCTGGGAGATCGATTCCAGCGTGGTCTTTTTGCCGGCCCTGCACGACACCACCACCGATGCCGTGGAGATCCTCGCTGGCCTCGACGATCCTCGCCTCGACCCAGGACTGGTGCAGGAACTGCAGGAGGCCCTGCGCGAGGCAGCCAACCGCACCCGCTTGGAACGGGTTCTACGCCTGGAGCCGGAGCTACGCGACCCAGTTGCCGTGGCGCAGAATCTGCTGCAACGCGGACGGGATTGGTCTCAGGTACGGCCGGAGTGGGCCTTGGCCGGCAATGCCGCCTTCATTGCGGCGCCGCGTTGGCGTACCCGTGGGCGCAACCTCGCTGGCCGCGCCTTTCTGCACGATTACGACGCGACCAAAGACCCGGATTTTGCCGTACTCAAGCTCATCCTCACCGCGCCCTTGGTGGTAGCGAACTGGATCAACTTGCAGTACTACGCCTCGACGGTGGACAACCAGCGCCAAGGCTGCGGCAACAAGGTCTTGCACAACGTTGTGGGCGGTACCCTAGGGGTATTGGAAGGCAACGGCGGTGATTTGCGGGTGGGGCTGTCGGAACAGTCATTGCGCGACAGCGCCAGTGGTTTGCAGCATGAGCCGCTGCGCCTCTCGGCCTTGGTCGAGGCGCCCATCGAGGCGATGGACCGCATCATCGCCGAGGCTCCGGCCCTGCGGCAACTCGTCGACAACCGTTGGCTGAGTCTGCTGCAGATCCGTGCCGACGGCTCGCTGCTGGAGCGGCGCGGCGCCGGCGACTGGGTCGCCGTTTAAATAACCCCTGCCGCCGTCATGGCCCTCGGGACGGAAACCCGGGGGCCTTTTTCATTCCCTTGTTGTTCTGGCTGCAGAAGGTGAAAAGCTCTGCTACCCTCAAAGTGCGTCATTCACCACAGCAGGGGCCCCCAGCATGCACACCGAACATCAAGATTTGACCGTCGAATTCCCAGAATTGGCGGAACGTATTCATGCCCTCCAGTCCAGCAACGCGCATTTTGCCAAGCTCTTGGCCGAGTTTGATGCCCTTAGCGCCGAGATCGAACATATCGAGCGCAACGATGCGGCCTCGGGCAGCAGCTCTCTGGAGGCACTGAAAAAGCAGCGTCTCGCTCACAAAGACGAGCTCTATCGTATGCTGCAATCGACCAACTGACCCATTCCTCGCAACCAGGCTCAGTCATGCTCTACGTAGAACCCGATGCCGGAGTGCAACCCATCGTCCATATCATTCAAGACGCCCGGCGCCAGCTTCGGTGGTTGGGGTAAAGCAGCGCGAGACGCCGGTGAGGTTGCCGAAGATGGCGGACGGCTAGCCGTCGATCTCGCCGAGCATGGCCTGCGCCGCTAGGACGGCGGAGGCCCTGGGCGAGCTACTCGTCCTCCCCCGCCTGATAGGCTGCCAAGGGCGCATGGTGCGCCGCTGCCATCTGCTGCAGATAGGCCATGACCCGCTCATAGGATTTCTCGCCCTTGCTGGCGATCCACTCCTGCTTCATCTGCTCCGGCCCCGGCACCTTAAGCAGGGTGGTGGGACTGTAGCTAACGTCCTTGGCCGGCGGCGGGAGCTGGCTGCCGAGGCTATCCTGATGACGTCGGAACCAGGCGCCGCTCAGGGAGTGCCCCGCCATACCCGCCTCGCGGCGTAGGAGTTTGCTGTCGGTACACTGTCCCGGGTTGAAAGCGAGGGGTACCTGGATGGGGGTAGGCTGGGGAGTAGGTGCAAAATCCGGGTGATCGGTCCAAATGCCGCTGAAAACACTGGCATTTTGGTCCCATTGTGACATCGGCGGTAGGCCAAAAATCGCTTCCGTGGTCTTCAGGATGTTTACCTGTGAGTAGAGATTGGTCTCGAGAAAACCCCGCTTTACCCACGGCCCCATGGCCAAGGCAAAAGTGCGATGGGCGTTGATATGATCGGCCCCAGACTGGGCATCGTCCTCAGTGAGAAAGACCACCATGTGCTTCCATTCTGGCGTGGTCGAGAGGTAATGAATGAACTTGGCCGTGGCGTAGTCGTTGTTGGCGACGTAGTAATCGGGGGTGTAGTAGCAGGGTGTACGTCCTGCGGTGTGATCGTCCGGCAGCCAGATATAGATGAACCGCGGAAATTTGGCGCCAGGGTGCGCCTTGAGCCAGTTCTCGGCAAGTTGCTCGCGCTGGGTATCCAAAAGCATCCGGTCCCAGCCCGGAAAGTCCGTGGCCAAATGCTTCTGCATGGCTGGCGAGATATTGCCCGCCTGGGAACGCGACACGAACTCGCCAAAATCCTCAAAGGAAACGTGGTGCTCCAGCAGGTCGTTGAACAAAAAGAGACGCTGCGGGTAGCTGATCCAAGGATTACTCCATTTGCCCAGCGCCAAAAGGTTCTTGTAGATGGCATACGGGTCATCGGAACTGGGATGAAAATCGGGCTTACCCGGCTCACCGACGGGAATGAGGGGTTGCGTCCAGCCGGGATTACCCACCAGCCCCCGTCCCGAGTAGTACATGGGCCAGGTGCGCTGTACGAAATCGGAATCCGAGGCCGCCGTCGTCCACTGGTGCCCCTGGGCGGTGACCTCGCCATCGGCCATGAAGTTCACAAAGAGACTATACCGACTCGCCAGGGCATAGAGATTGGGCAGCTCCTTCGGGCCATAGAGATCGAGCTTGGGATCGGCCCAAACCCCGGCAGGCTGGTAGTCGCCCAAGTCTTCGTCGAAGGTCTTGTTCTCGCGCAAAATGAAGACCACATAGCGGATATGCTTGCGCAAGAAAGCGGTGGTCTTGGCATCCTCCGCTTGGCGCGCAGCTTGTTGCTGGGGGCTGAAGCCGTCATTGTGCAGGGCGGCAGCGGTCCACTGGGGGAGCTTGGTATCGAGCTCAGCAAGGGGAATCTTCTGTAGCAGACCGTCCATCATCGTCCCCACCCATTGGTGCTGCACATTGGGGCCGGTACCCAGGCCCTTGGCAGCCACCACATAGAGGGCATCTTGGGTAGCCGTCATGCCGGTGGGGTACCAACCGGTGGGGATCAGGCCCAAGGCCTTGCCGCTGGCGAGGTCGTAGACGGCGACATCGTTATTACCGGCATTGGCGACAAAGAGCTTGCCTTGGGCGATGGCGAGGGCATTGGGATAGGATCCGGGCGGGGCGTCGGGGTAGGGGCTGTCGTTGAGCACCCCCTTGAGCTGCAGACTGCGGCTGTCTACCTCCGCCACTTGGTCGACATTGGCGAGGGCGACGTACACGTCCGGGCCTTGCGGCGCGGCGACCAGGGCGGTGGGATGGACGCCAGCAGCATAATGATCCGGGCCGGTCTGCGGGCCCACGGCTACCGTCCCTAGCAGCCGAAAGGATTCGGGATCCAGCACCGCGACGGCATCCGCCCCCCAGAGGCTGACCACCAGGCGCTTACCACCATCCGCCAGGGTAAGAGCGAAGGGATAGGGGCCAACATTCAGATATTCGGTCTTGCCGGTCTGGAGATCGATGCGGGCAATGCTGTTGCTGAGCATCCCCGTTACAAAGAGATGCCGCTGCTGCGGCCCAAGAACAACGGCATCCGGATAAAAAAGACGCGGCTCGTTAGCGCGATGCTCGCCTTGGTAGTAATAGGGATATTGGTCCTTGGGGAAAGGCTGCCACGCCAGAGGGTAGCGGCGCAACACTTCCACCTTGCCGTCGTGGTAGCGGAATTGCACCACATCGTTGGTGGCGCCGCCCGCGGTAAAGAAGGTGTCGTTGGGGCCTGGAGTAATGCCCTGATAAAAGCTCTGGTGACCAATCGGGGTAGAGTCCTTGACCGATGCCTCGCCCTTCTCTTCCGGCTCTTTCTTATAAGCCGCCACTTGCGCCACGGGCTGCAGGCTATGCGCGTTGTAGAGGGTGACGGTCTGCGCCGCCGTGGCACCATTGGCAAGCACTGCCAGTGTGTTCTTCGCCAACGGAATGACGTTGGTAGCCAAGTTGGGAGTGCCGTTGACCGTTCCTACCGGCGACACGATCCGCCCGGTGGGCAGTACGTGGGTAACCCAGTCGCGATTGGCGGCATTCACTGTCACCGGTGCCAGCAAGTCACGGTTGTCACGCGCCGGGATCACTGGCGCAGCCGCAATCCCGCCAGCATTGTCATAAACCGGCACTACTGGCGAGGCGAAAACGACAGGTATTGCAGCCAGCGAGCCAAAGGCAGCAAGTACCGAATACGCGAGAAAATTACGAGAAAACGGCATAGGATTGCGTCCCTTTCATACGGTGGCAGTCCACCTGAATTTCTGCGACCCTATCACAGAAATGTTACGGTATGATGAACATGAGCCTTTCACCCCCTAATCCTCCTTGCCTGCAGGAATTACCCGAACGCTGGCCAGCGGAGTGGGAGCGGGTCGCTGAGGCTATCCAAAGTCTGCGAGAGAGTGCCGGCGAAGCCGCGGATACGCTACCCAAGAGCTCGGAGCAGGAAGCGCGCCTGCGGCGTTTGCTCTTTGCGAGCCTCTATGCCCGGCAGCAACTGACGCAACACCCGGAGTATTTGGGCCTGCTGCTTGCTGGTTTGGCTGCCTCGCCTCCCGGCAAGGAGACGTCCGAGGAGGAATTCCTCGCGGACCTGCGCCGCTATCGGCAGCAGCGCATGCTGCAGATTCTTTGGCATGACCTTTCTGGACCCGAGGCCCTCGACGGCACCCTCAGCGCCCTCAGCCGTCTTGCCGAGGAGACGCTGCAATGGGCCCTCGACTATGGCGCTCGCCGCATGGCACAGCGGCACGGCGTAGCCCGCGACGAGCTAGGCCAGCCGGTGCCTTTTGCCGTCATCGGCATGGGTAAGCTTGGCGGCGTAGAGCTCAATCTCTCCTCGGACATCGATTTGCTCTTTCTTTACGGGGCGACCGGCGAGAGCGATGGCCCCCTTCCCCTCGACAACGCTACCTATTTTCAGCGCCTTGGCCAGTGGCTGATCCGCGCCCTCGCCGAAAATCGGCCGGAAGGATTTATTTTTCGTGTCGACATGCGCCTACGCCCCTTTGGCGATGCCGGCCCCCTCTGCGTTACCGGCGATGCCCTAGAGCAGTATTACCATCGACACGGCCGCAGTTGGGAGCGCTACGCCCTGCTCAAGGCGCGCGCAGTGGCCGGTGATCTCGCCTTCGGCAGCGCCGTCCTCGCGCGTCTACAGCCCTTTCTCTACCGACGCTATCTCGATTTTACCGCCCTTGCCGGTCTGCGCCGCGTCAAGGCGCTGATGGACGCCGAACAGGGCCGCGCCAGCCAAGACATCAAAAAGGGCTTCGGCGGCATCCGCGAGATCGAATTCATTGTGCAGTCGTTACAATTGATCCACGGCGGTCGTCTACCGCAGCTGCGCCAACGTAATACCCTGCAAGCCCTGGAACAAATTGCCGCGGCGGGATTGCTGCAAGAAGACGCCATAACGACTCTGCGGCAAAACTACCGTTTCTGGCGGCGGGTAGAGCATGCCCTGCAGATGATTGACGATCGCCAGACCCAGACCCTCCCCAGCGATCCCCTGGGCTGGATGCGCCTGAGCTGCGCCCTGGGTGGAGAGACGCCGGCCATTTTGCAAGAGAGGATTGCGAGCGGACGAGCAGCGGTCCATGCCTTGTACCTTGCCATCCTCCCTGCCCAGCCCGAGGGCGACGAAGAAGACATCGCCAATCTGGTTTGGCTGGCGGCCCGCCATGCCCTCGACGACGCCGCCCCCGAGGCTTGGCAGCAGTTGCTGGCCGCCGACCCGGAATCGACGGCATGGCAGGAACTCCGACGCTTCGCCCGCAGCCGCCGGGTCTTGCAGCTCTCCCAGCGCGGGCAGGCTCGACTGGATGCCCTCCTACCCGCCGTCTTGCGCCGCCTTACCCAATCCGGCGCGCCAGCCATTCTCCTGCATCGTCAGCTCGGCCTCCTCGATGCCCTACTCGGGCAACCGCAATATCTCGCCCTCCTTGCCGAAAATCCCCATTGGCTGGGGCGCCTGGAAGAACTCCTTGCCAGCCCTTGGCTGGCCCAGGAGCTTACCCGCTTTCCCACCCTGCTCGAAGACGTTCTCTGCCAACGCTCCTCGGCAGCGCGAGATTGGCCGCAGCTCTTCAGTACATCGGAGGACCAGGGGCGCGATTTGGAAGAACGCATGGACCTATTGCGTCGCTTCAAGAATACCGAGACCCTGCTGCTGGCCAGCGATTTTTGGGCGGAACGTAAAGAGATCGATAGCCTGCTGACGGACCTGAGCGAACTCGCGAGCTTTTGTTTGCAACGTGCTTTGCCCTGGGCGGTCGAGGCGATGCTCCAGCAGCACGGGCCTCTGCCGGGTTATCCAGAGCTCCCCTTTGCCATCATCGCCTACGGAAAATTGGGCGGTATGGAGATGGGGCTGGCCTCGGACCTCGATCTCGTCTTTTTGTACGATCTGCCGCCGGACCAGGAGAGCAGCGGGCGGATTCCGCTAACGGCGGGCGCTTGGTTTGCCCGCCTCGGGCAAAAGCTCATCCACATTCTCAGCGTCCTTACCCGCGCCGGCAATCTCTACGAAATCGATCTGCGCCTGCGTCCGAGCGGACAATCCGGCCCTCTGGTCAGCTCCCTCTCGGCCTTTAGCAAATATCAGCGCGAGTCGGCTTGGACCTGGGAACACCA
>DDOU01000145.1:20717-21549 GCA_002341825.1 Candidatus Igneacidithiobacillus taiwanensis
CCCTTGCCGCCGAAATTGGTGCCATGCGCCAGCGTATCGCCCGAGAAAAACCCATCCCCCGCAATGCCTTTCATCTCAAACTGAGCCCTGGCGGCTTGGTGGATATCGAATTTCTCGTGCAGTTTGCTATTCTCTCTCTTTCTGCCGACAATTCCGCGCTGCTGCATTATCCTGGCACCCGTTCGGCCTTGCAGGCCATCGCTACCCTCGGCCTTTGGGAAGAGGGCGCGGTGAGCAGTCTGCTCACGGCTTGGCGTGCCCTGCGCGAAGCAGAAAACCGCTGCTGGCTGCGTCTCGAGCCCCCATTGCTCGAGCGCGGCCATGCACAATTCGCCGCTCTGCAGGATCTCGCCGGGCAGGTGCGGCAATGGACTTTACGACTGGGCCTGGGGCCCACTGAGGAGTGAGTGATGTCGATGGCAGATCGTGATGGATTCATTTGGTTCGATGGTCAGATGGTGCCCTGGCGCGAGGCGACGGTGCACGGTCTCACCCACAGTCTGCACTACGGTCTTGGCTGCTTTGAGGGCGAACGCGCCTATGCCACTGATCGCGGTGCGGCCATCTTCCGTCTGCCCGAACACACCAAGCGCCTCTTCAACAGTGCCAAAATCCTGCAAATGGACGCGCCCTTCACCCCGGAAGAAATCAACGCCGCCACCAAAGAGGTCATCCGCGCCAATGGCCTCGAATCTGCCTATATCCGGCCGCTCTTTTTCTATGGCGCCGAGGGCATGGGCTTGTCGGCACGCGGGCTCAAGGTCCATGCCCTCATCGCCGCCTGGCCCTGGGGCAGTTACTTGGGGCAGGAAGCCCTGGAGCGCGGCATTCG
>DDOU01000145.1:21581-22019 GCA_002341825.1 Candidatus Igneacidithiobacillus taiwanensis
GCCAAGGCGAGCGGCAATTACATGAACTCCATGCTGGCGCATCGAGAAGCCCACCATGCCGGCTACGACGAAGCCCTGTTGCTCGATCGCGAGGGCTATGTTGCCGAGGGTTCTGGAGAAAACATCTTCATGGTCCGCGACGGTATCCTCTATACCCCGACCCTCACCAGCGCCCTCGAAGGCATCACCCGCGACACCATCCTGCGCTTTGCCCGTGATGCCGGTATTCCCATCGTCGAAAAACAGCTCACCCGCGACGAATTCTACATTGCCGACGAGGCCTTCTTTACCGGCACGGCGGCAGAGGTAACTCCCATCCGCGAGATCGATGACCGCAAGATTGGCAACGGCCGCCGCGGCCCCATCACCGAGGCGCTGCAACAACGCTATTTCGACACCGTTGCTGGCCGGCGCGACGACCACCCGGAGTGGCTGCAC
>DDOU01000145.1:22064-23003 GCA_002341825.1 Candidatus Igneacidithiobacillus taiwanensis
AAGGAGCTTCCCCTTGCCTGCCCGCGCCCGGCGGGCGGGGTGTGGAACGGGCATCCGCGAGTCTTCCTCAAAATCGAAGAGACCGGCGAGGCACGTTGCCCCTACTGCGGCACCCTCTATGTGCTGCGCGGCGGTCCGCTGCAGCGCGGACACGGTCACTAGGCAACAGGCCTAAGCACCACCGCGCAACCAGCGCAGAAAGGCCTCCGGGCCCAAGTAACCTTCTTGCACCGCCGCCGTCCGACCATTTGCGTTTACGCGAATGAAGGCCGGTGGGCCGGCGAGATGATAGCGTGCCAGCAAGGCTTGGCTGGCAGCCCCGCTCGCAGTCACATCGACCCGGATCAGATCATAGCCGGCAAGGGCCTTGCGCACTGCCGGGTCACGGAAGGTGATCTGGTCCATCCGCGTGCACTCTACACACCACTGCGCCCAGTAATCGATGAGCACCGGCTTTCCCTGGGCGGCCCTGAGAGCGGCCTGGAGGGCGGCGGGGTTGTCCACCCGCGTAAAGGCGAGTTCCTCGGCACTTGCCGGCTGAGCCGTCGAGTACTGCGCGCTTGGCAAGGGATGCAGCGGATCCGACTGCCCCTGCAGGGCCCCGATTCCCATCACCAAGCCATAGGCGACCAGGGTTACTCCCAGGGCCTTGCGAAATAATCCCCAGCCTGCTGTTGCGGGCTCGAGAGCGCGCAGGTAGACACCGGAAAAGATCGCCAGCAAGGCCCACAGCAACAGGCTCATCGGACCTGGCAGTACCCGGCTCAAAAACCAAATCGCCACGCCGAGCATCAAGACGCCAAAGACGGCCTTGATCGCCTCCATCCATGGCCCTGCCTTGGGCAGCAGATGTCCCGCCGAAGTGCCAACCAGCAACAGCGGCATCCCCATACCCATACTCAGAGCAAAGAGTGCCAAGCCACCCAAAAAGACGTTTCC
>DDOU01000145.1:23071-35576 GCA_002341825.1 Candidatus Igneacidithiobacillus taiwanensis
AGATGTCCGCCCTTACCAACCCGCGACAGGCGAGTCTGTACGGCGCTCGGCATCTGTAGCTCGTAAAAACCGAACATCGACAGCGCCAAGAGCACAAAGATCAAAGCAAAGGCGCCGAGTACCCAGGGACTTTGAAAAAACGCTTGCAGATAGGCGCCGGTGAGCGCCGCGGCGATGCCGGCAATGGTATAAGTAAGCGCCATACCCAGGACATAGGCAAGGGAGAGACCAAAGGCACGACGGCGACTCGGGCGCTCCTTCTGGCCGACGATGATCCCCGAAAGGATGGGGATCATTGGAAACACGCAAGGGGTAAAGGCAAGCCCCAAGCCCGAAACAAAAAACAACAGCAGGGTCCAGGCAAAACGGTCCTGCAAGCCTTTTGCTAAATTTGCGGCGTTACTTTCGGGTGCCGGCGCCGCCACGCTCGCTGCTAGAGCGAGGGCATTCGTTGCTACCGGCGCACGATCAACCAAAGGCTCTGGGGTTAGAGAAACCTCGACGGTCTTTTGCTGCCGCGGGTAGCAAACCCCAGCGTTGGCACAGCCCTGAAAGGTGCTGGTAACGGCGATTTCTTTGGGAGCCGCACCCTGAATGGTGTAGGGAAGAAGGACGCGATTATCCCCCTCGAGCACCTGTACCTTGCCAAAGGCCGGGTCATCGAGCAATTTTCCTGGAGGCAAGTCGAGTTTCCCCATGTGCACATTGCTTGGCGCCAACTCCACATGCACCATGGAGCGATACAGGTGATATCCCGGCGCCACCTTCCATTGCAGGGCGAGCTTACCCTCGCCCACATTTTGCGCAGAAAAGGAAAAGGCCTGATCAGCAGGGAGAAACTGACTCGCCCAAACGCTGCCCGAAATCGTCCACAGTAGCGCCAGACAGACCAGCAGACCGTACCCCAGGGACTTCCGTCGCTCCCCCACAATTGCCGGCCAACCCTTTGCATCGTTTCGCATTTTTATGCCGCCCCCAGGAAAAAAGCTGTTTGTCCACCGCAGAATTAGCAAGACTCAGGCCGCAGCATGCCAGCTGACTAGCGGCCATCATAGCAAAAAGCCCTCGACGCAGCAGGGCAAGCCCGCCATCGCGCCGCGGTTGACGCAAAAGACCTGCATCAGTATCCTACGCAAACTTTTCCCCGGTAGCTCAGTCGGTAGAGCGGGTGACTGTTAATCACTAGGTCGGCAGTTCGAGCCTGTCCCGGGGAGCCAAATAAATCAGGCACTTGGAGAATTTCTCTAAGTGCCTTTATTTTTACGGGCTAACCCAGGGCTAACCTCAGCGGGGAGGTCAGCTCCCATATTTGGTAATCAGTGTCGAGGTGCATATGAGATCTTTTTTATTCACTGCTCCTCTCTTCATGTCTATCCCGGCCATGGCCAAGGATTGGTTCATGATCAACCCACAAAACGGGACATAGCTCCCTGCCGCGGCAATGGCAAAAAAATTTGGGCTTCCTCCCGCAGCAATTCGCCCGTCAACGATGCGAACGTATGCTAAATCACATGCATTCAAGTACGAAGGCTCCTCGGCTAAGAACTACGGCAAGCTCGGCAGTTGGGAAAGTGCGGAGTTCCAGCCATCGCAAAGCAGAAGGACCATTGCCATGGTCTAATTCTCATCGAAAACCATATGTGAGGCGAGCGAGGACATACCGCACAGCAAGGGGAAGATGCCGTAGCAGTTCAATTTTGTCGTCAAAAGCTATTTATGGGCGGCTCACTTCTCAAATCTGTCTTCCCCCCAACATCCCGGCATGGAGCTCGAGCGCGTCGGGCCCCGGCTCTGCGGCGTCGATGATCTCCTGCATGATCGGCGGAAGCCCTCCCAGGCTTTGCATAACCTCGGCAGGGTCTAGCCCTGCATCGGTAACAGCTCGAGCGTATGCTGCCCATAGAGCGCGGGCACGATGGCCCTCTGCCGCCTCCCAGAGACGATCCAGCGTCTCGATATCTCTCCCCTGGTGCATCAGCGTTGCCCAAGAGCAGCGCATTTGCCATTCCTTGCCTACTCGTTTCCGATATCCCCTCTGGCAAGCGCAGCTACTAGCATGGCGCGGGTGAAGGGCTCGAAAAAATTCCCAGCCCTGTAGGTGCCCACTGGCGCGGTATCGGCCAGGTGATCGGCCTCCTGGAAGTCCTCGCGGGCAAGGGCGGCGAAGATCACTCCGCAGCGTTGCTAGGGGGTCAGGCGCTCCAGCAGACAATCGGTAACTGCGGGTCTCATTTCTGCCTCCGCAAGATGCGCCCTAGGTCGGCGGTACGTTGCTCAAGGTCATCAATCCGCATGAGGGTTGCGAGTTGGGTCAGGAGATAGGCCAACTTCGTAGCGTCCCCACCTCAATTTTTCCGGCGCGGGCGTTTCGATATAGTGCTGCCATCTCTCGGCGGGCGAACCTCGGACGCGGTCCCCAGCCGGGGGTAGGGTGTCGGTTTATCGTTGCCAGCTCTGGCGCTTGCAGGGATTTGGTTGGCACGATTTCGGGAATCTTTTGGGGCTCGGTCATGGTGTGCGCTCCTTTATTTCGTAGTCGTTGCATTGCCGTGGTGCCATCGGGAAGCAAGCGCGATATCCTTTGACGGGCGCGGGCGGTAGCCCCGTCGATGTCAGCTTGCAGCGGCCCAGGGATTGCGCTGGCAGCGGTTCGCCGGGTTGGAAGTGGACGCAATCGCCACAACGTACCCAGGCGCCCTTCGGCTCCTCTAGCAACGCCAGCACCTCGGCCTTATGCTTGGCCAGGACCGGGACCAGCCGCCGGGGAATCCCGCGCAACTGTAGCTTGCCCCCTTCCGCCCAGATTGCCGCCTCGGGCATGGCGGCGATCTCGCGCAATGCCTCGAGGATAGTAGTCATAGCTCGATGTCCACTAGGTCATCGTCGTTCGCACTGCGCGGACTTTGCGGACTTTGCGGACAATGAGTATTGACGGGCTTTTGCGCGTTGCGGACATCGTGCGGACGTTGCGGACTTTGGACAAAATCCTGCGGGCTTGGCTCTGCTTCGGGGGCATTGTCCGCAGAAACTCCGCAACGCTTCCCGCCCCGCCGCTGTTGATTGTCCGCAATGTCCGCATTGTCCGCCCTATACAAAGCGTAAATGATCCGCTTCCTACCCCCGGCCCTTGGGTCTGCTTCCCGCCGTTGAATCGCGCCATCGTCGAGCAAAGGCTTTAGGACATGGTCCAGCGCCTTAGCCTCGATATGCTTCTGAAAGCAGACGTTGATCAGCGTGCGGCGATCCGCCTCCCTCCCCCGCTGCTTGCCCAGGAACGCCAGCACCTTTTGCTCCTTCTCCGTGTCCCTAGCCTGCCCACCCATACCGGCCAGGACGTAGGCTGCCGTCTCCGCGCCATACTGCGCCCATGCGTGCCCAATACTGACGTGCCCGGCGGTAATGGTGAGGCTCTGGTCGAGGATCGCATGCAAGAGCGCAATGCGTAGGCATATAGGCGCTCTACGCTCCGTTGCTGCGGCAACTAGATCGCCGTGCGAATGGGGCTTTCTGAGCTCGGGGTATAGCGTCCGGTAGAGCTCTGCCGCAGAGGGTGCCAAGGATGCGCGACGGCTTTCCCTAGTGGATGGGTAGCTGCCCCTCGCCCAGCGAATGACCTCCTCAAGACGGCGAGCGAACTCTGCAACCAGATCGCGGTCGGTAGGCGCTGGCAGCGCAACCAGGCGAGTCCTTTCGGCCCAGACCATCAGCAAACGGTTTACCGTGCCGCCGTTGATCTCCTTGGCCTCGAGTTTTGCGGTCAGTTCCCCAGGGGTGATATTCCCATGCAATGCGATATGTGGACGGGTAGCCCATAGCCCCCGGTGCTTCGTCAGGGGTTGGATGCTGCCGCCGTCCCAGACATCCCGCAAGGCAGGCAACAAGGTGTTGCCCTCCCGCTTACCCTGCGCCAGCACGTTGGCAAATTCTGGCTCTACGATCCATAGCCGCTTGTCATCGACCGGGGGGACTTCCTCCTTTCCCATCCTGTACCCATCATGCACCAGCCCCGCCAGCCCTTCCCGGCTCGACAGTCCGCCACTGTGGACCTGCCCCAGCGGGTGCGCTTCTGGGTTGTTCTCGATGATCCTCCAGCGGATACGTTGGACCAGCCCCAGGGCTTCACCCTTACCCCCTCGGGCGCTGCGGCCAATATGCAATGTGTAGAGATTCGCACGGTGCCAGACATCCCCTATTGGCAGATAGATGTCCGGTCCCACCTCGGCAGATAGCCAACACATCGCGGCAGCAGCAACGGCGACGGGATGTACCTCCCGACCATCGGCAGCAGCTCTAGCGATCTCGCCAACGATCCCGCGCAACATGGCGTCCGTATCGGGTATGGGGGGCGGCACAATGTCGTCGGCCACGTCCTCGGGGTGCAGGACTTCGTCGGCTCTCTCATCCCAAGCGGTACTCATTGTCCGCCCCCGGCAAGGCGTAGGGCATCGTCGATGCGCTCCTGCGCCAATGCCAGGCGCTCGGCATCCTCACCGCTCAACGGGTGCCCATCTCGGATCGCCTCGACGATCAGCAGCGCTACCATCGTTTCATGAGCGATACCGTCGAGGGCTTCGCGGTACCCCCAGCGGCGCAACGGTCCACGGCTCCGCAGTGCTTCGCGGGTGTAGTCGTGCGGGCGCTCGGCGTCGGGGAATAGATCAGCAAAAGACAGCCCCAGCGCTGCGACAATATCGACAGCAGAGCATCCGGTCCAGCAATGCAACAGAACCTTACCATCGTCCGCTTCTTTGACGCTTAGGCTAGGGTGCCGGTCATCATGGACGGGACAGCGTGCGGCCCAGGATCGCGCCCCGCGCTGCTTTACTCCGTCGAGACGGGACAGGATGACATCGACAGGGTTGTCATTACGGCGTGCGCTTGTAGCCGCCTCCGGGCGGCGTTTTTGTGTCTGCATGGCCTCAACCCTCCCCGCCTTGGCGACGCTTGGCGATCCACGCGGCAAGGTCCGCCGTGCGGTAGCGGACCAATCTCCCCATTTTCAGAAACGGCAGCGAGTAACGGCCAGTCGTGCGCCAAGCCGCCAACGTCGATGGCTTTACCCCCAGAACAGTAGAGGCAGCCTTTTCGTCTACTGAGCTCGGGATGGCGTCGGCGCTATGGCCCAGGGTGCGGGCGATCTCGACGATAATCTGTGTGACTTCGTTTGGTTCGGTCTGCATCGGTACGGCCTCATGTCAGTTGATAACGTGAGGCCATGATGCGAGGGACGATTGGGGATTACAGGGAAATGCGAAATGCAGATCGCATTTGGCGCTCTGAGCTGGTGGGATGCCCACGTGAGTACCAAAAAGGCAGTTGCAACAGGTGAAAAAAACGCACGATCTTGACCCCCCTTTAAGATCCGATTTCGACGCTTTCCAGTGGCACCGTTCTTTCGGCCGGTGACATCTGTGCATAAGGGTGACTACCGAGATGGCTGTAAGCTCGCCGTCCGCCGGTCGTAGACGTAGTGGATGATGCTGCCATCTTTGATGCGCTCGACCGCTTCGTCGATAACGAACAAAGGCAACAGAAACCACTCCTCCGGTTTTACCGGGTTACCAAAGCGGTCGTGAATGGTGATGTTCAACCGTGCCGGCGCGAACAGGCGGTGGAGCAGATGTTCCAGCCGCGTGCGGCGGATACCTGCCAGTTTATAGGTTGCCACTACCTCGACTTGGGCCAGCAGGTAGGTTGCCTCGAACTCGGCATTGGCGATACGGCTTTCGACCTTGCCTCCCGTCACCCCAATCTTGTGAATGAGCTCGCGGTGCTGCGCGACGTAGGGGTGATCGGATAGGGAGCGCAGGACGTAGATAGTGCCACTTTCTACATCGTCAGCATCGAAATCACCACCAAGGGTGAGTCGCCCCGTTTCGGGCGAGGTCAGGCGCCTAGCCGCCGGGTCATTGTAGAAGGCCCGCTGCAGGGAGCGCAGCAGCAGATTGCTTTCCGTTCCATTGGAATAGATAACGCGCAAGCGCCGATCCACCTCGCCGGCAGTGGTTTTTAAAGGCTCCCCAATCTCGGCGACGTAGAGTGTCAGCCCATCCAAAACAAAAAAATCTCCGGCTTCAATGGCGCGGCGTCCCGCCTCGATGGGCTGGGACTGCCGCATACCGGTCTGGATATCGGTTTGCACCCGCTCAAACAAGGGCCGAAAGGTCTCGAAATCTTTGCACGGCTTCCGGTCGGCGACCTCCTCGGCGGCACGTTTCTCAGCGCTGGTACGGACATGGCGCAGCACTGTGATGTCACCCGCATCAGTGGCTCCGGCCAATTCAGCGGCCAGGTCTTCGAGATCAGTAATATCCGCTGCTTGCGCGGTGGAGTGCTCAGCGGCTAGCAAGTCCTGATGATCCAGCGGCTCCAGCAGAGTCCGGCACTCCGGAAGCGCCCGCAAGCGATCCAAGCGCACGGCGTAGAGACGCTCAAAGATATCCCGATCTTCCCCATGCTGTGGTACCCGTCCGTGGGTTGCCACAAAGCGTTGGATGTCCTCAAAGCCCGCGATAATGCGCTCTTCTCTAGCCGTGCGTCCGTCTTTTTTCTCGGGTGGCGCGAAGTCGGCTAGTTCTGCCGCAAGGTCGTCGAGTTCGGTATTACTCATAGCGTCCCTCTGTCTTGAAGCGCATGAAGGCAACCGCGCCTTCGGCCATACGTCGCTCCCAAGGATCCTGAGCAGTGAGCGACGGAACGCGTCCCCGGTCCTTCTTGAACTGTACGGCACGAACGGCCAACTCCTTCGCCTCCTCTGGTGTGAGACTCGTGCGCTTTGCCGTGATGGCCGCCGCGACCTGCTTCAGACTTCCCTCGCTCATAGCCTTGGCGAGAATGGCGTAGGCTTCTCCAAAGGGATTGATGCGGTCAATGAGGTCTATATCCAGTTCCCGCACATCCATGGCAAAGCGGCGCACCCCGTGGATCAGGGCCGTATTGAGGGCGCCGTCCTGCGTGCCTTCGGTGATAACTCGTTTGGCTTGCTGGGTGATGTTCAGTGCGGCAACGGCGTGTTGGCGCACCACCTCCTGGTCTTCGGTATCGAGGTCCGGATACTTGTCTTTGATGATCTTTCCGAGGCGCAGTTGGGTCAGTTCTTCCGGTACCAGGTCATCATCGAAGAGCCCCCGCTCGATGCTGGGTTTGTCCTGCACGAAGGCCGCAATCACTTCGTTCAGATCCTCCCGACAGATGCGGGCGGCCTCCGGACTCTTCGGCTCGGCCAGGCCCTTGATCTCGATTTGGAATGCCCCTGACTGTTCGTTGATCCCGACATTGCAACGATCCGGGTTGTAACCGTCTTCGCCGTAGTCATAACCCGGAGTTGGGCCGTTGTCGGGATTTTTGGTCTTGAACTCAAAGCGCGGGGCGAGGACCTGCTCCATCAAGAGGCTCGCGGCGATGGCCTTCAGGGTATCGTTGACGGCCTCGGTAACCGCGGCTTCTGCGGCATCCGGTTCAGCGATGAGGTTGGTGAAACGGGCGCGGGTCTTGCCTGGCGCATCGCGGGTGGCCCGACCAATGATCTGGACAATCTCGGTGAGACTCGCCCGATAGCCCACCGTCAGCGCGTGTTCGCACCAGATCCAGTCGAAGCCTTCTTTGGCCATGCCCAGGGCAATGATGATATCGACGTGGTCGCGGTTATTCTTCTGTGTGGGGTCTTTGAGGGCGGCGGATACCCGGTCGCGTTTGCTGGCATCGTCATCGACCAGATCGGCGATCCGTAACACCCGGCCGTCCGGGCGCTTGACTAGCTGGAAGCCCGTCACGGGGTCGATGCCTTGCCATTCCCCCAGCGCCTCGATGATGTGCTCCACCTCGCGCATCTTGTCTTTCGTGCTCTCGCGGGAATTGACGTTGGGAATATGCAGGATGGTTTTCTCGGCGGGATCGAGGACCTGGAGGATCTCCTCGACGTAGGCACCGCTGTAGAAGAAATAGCCAATATCCAGCTGCTTCAGGTACTCGTAGCCGTTCAGTTGCTCGTAGTAGGTATAGGTGACGGACTCGAACTTGGCTTCGTCCGACGGTGCCAGCACCGCTTCCGCATCGCCTCGGAAGTAGGAGCCGGTCATGGCAACGATATGCGTCTTGCCGCGAGCGATGAATTGGCCCAGATGCGTGCCCAGCTTGTTGTCGGGATTGGAGGAAACATGGTGAAACTCGTCAATCGCAATAAGTCGATCGTCGAAGGCCTCGACACCGTAGGCATCGACGGCAAAGCGGAAGGTCGCGTGGGTGCAGACCAGCACCCGGTCCGTGCTCTCTAGGAATGCGCCGACCGCCTTGACCTTGCCGCCGTTGTCGGTGCCTGGGGCATTGCAGAGGTTCCATTTGGGTTCCACCCGCCAGTCGGCCCAGAAACCGTACTGCGACAGTGGCTCATCGTTGAAGCTCGCGCCGATGGCTTTTTCTGGCACCACAATGATGGCCTGCTGCAAGCCCTGGTTCTGCAACTTATCGAGGGCGATGAACATGAGCGCCCGACTCTTGCCCGAGGCTGGTGGCGACTTGATCAGTAGGTATTGCTCACCGCGCTTCTCATAAGCGCGCTCCTGCATGGGGCGCATCCCCAAGGCATTAGCCTTAGTGGAGGCGCCGTTGCGGGCGTAGGTGACGGAGACAGACGGTACGGACCGGATCTTGGCATTCATGCTTTGGTTCTCGCCTTGCGCTGCTTGCTCTTCGTCGGTGCGGCCGAAGCGGTCATTTTGGTGTAAAGATCGAAGAGCTTCTCGAGTCGCTCGGTGTCGTTCTTAAAGCGCCGGCCGATGTAGATGCGCTCCAGCACCTCGTCGTTGCGTTCGTGCGCGGCCCGGAGGTCGGCAGGCATGGTCTCGGGGTCGTAGAGCTCCGCAATGGTCGCGGGGAAGTGGTGCTCCCTGGCGAGGAGAATGTCTTCGGCACAGCGGGTCAGATCGACCTTGTTTTTTTCCGTCAGTGGCGGCACCGGGAAGGTGTTCCAGCCGAGGGTGTTGGAATAGCGGAAATCGGTTTTCAGCTTACCACAGACGGTGGCAATCCAGACTAGGTGCAGGCGTGAGGCGATGAGCGCCATATTCCAGAGGGGAGCGTCATAGAGGGCGAAGGCCAGGTTGCTGACTATCGAATGATTGTTAATCAGGCCAACTGGAAGATACTCACGCCCCTCTGAAGACACCCCTGGAAGAATTAGCGTATGCCTTTTGCCATGACGCATCTCGCGAAATTGATGCGCCCGCGATGCCATATCCTTCGTGCCTGTATCTTTACTTCTGAGACGCATTTCCCGCACACCAGCAATGCGAGCGGAAATGGAGGCTATTTGCAAAGCGTGGGGCAATCGTTCATCGGGGATCCAGAGGCACTTACGAACAATTCCGCGAATATACTCGGCGGAGCCGTAGATGCGCCGAAGAAAGGTCTCCTCATCCTGCTTGCTTAGTTCTAGCGAGGCCGCTTCATCCGCAGACAACAAAAGATTTCCTCCATCGACAGGCATATTACCAAAAGACATATCAGGCAGACCTGAAACGCTTTTTCGCTGTCCATCGACCACTACGTTCTCGCCAACGGTCAGATACGGCGTGATGTTTGTCGCCTCTCGTACAGTGGTTTCATTATCCCGGTCTAAGTCGTAAAGCTGACGCTTCTTACCGAGGTTCGTGGAAAGGCCGACAATGACGACCGTCACGCCGGCGTTGTGCGCAGCGAGGTTCGCCCATTTGAAGCTAGTGTATGCGAAGCGGATGAAAGACCCAAGCTTGAATATTGCTGGCCAGAGAATCGGCACGATGCGTCCCTGGCAGATAGAGTTTGTGCTGACGAAAGCCGATTCTGCCTGTGTCTTTTGCGCATAGGCGGCGGCTTTCATGAACCAGCCCCCGACATAGTCGATTTGCTTGGAAGATACGCCATGAGGATCAAAGACAGACGCCAAATCTCCTTTTTGCTCCTTTGATTGGGTTTGGCTTCCCTTATAGGGCGGGTTACCGCAAATGTACGTCTCGCCCCCCTCGTTCTCAAAGTCGATTTCAGCCTGATCAATCTGCGCCTCAAATAGATCATCCGCCTGCACTGTCACTGCGGTACCGGTCGGTGGACAAATAGTCAACCAGTCAAGCCGCAGCGCATTGCCGCGGATGATCCAGTTTTCTTTGCTCAGGGGCAGGAATTCGGCTAAGGCCAGTTTCTGGCCGCGGTACAGCACATCGCATTGATACTCGGCGATGACTAGCGCCAGACGAGCGATCTCTGCAGGAAAGTCGCGCAACTCGATACCTCGGAAATTGGTGAGGGGAATATCCGAGCGGCGATTTGGTTCTTTACGCCGTTGATTGATCTCGGCCTCGATGGCGCGCATTTCCTTGTAGGCAATCACCAAAAAGTTTCCCGAACCACAGGCGGGATCGAATACCCGGATGCGCGAGAGGCGTTTGCGCAGGCTCAGCAACAGGCGCGGATTGTCTCCTGCGTCGGCCAGTTTCGTCCGCAGATCGTCGAGAAACAAGGGGTTCAATACCTTAAGAATGTTGGGAACACTGGTGTAGTGCATCCCAAGCTCGCCCCGCTCCTCGTCCTCTGCGATGGCCTGGATCATAGAGCCGAAGATATCGGGATTGATCTTGGTCCAGTCCAAGCCACCAACATGCAGCAAGTAGGATCGGGCGATCTTGCTGAACTGTGGCACGTCCATACTGCCGGAGAACAGGCCACCATTGACATAGGGGAACTCGGGGCTGGCAGCCCAACGGGGGATGTTCGCCGCAGCTCTGTCATCGACCGGGGTATTCATGGACCGGAACAGGGCACCGATGACCTCGTGCGTGTTGGAGGCGTCGCGAGCGCTCATCTGCTCGACGGTCTGGGTGAAACGGCCCCTGCCCCCGAAGATACCGGTATCTTCGGCAAAGAAGCAGAAGATCAATCGCGCCATGAAGTGGTTCATGTCGTGCCGGCGCTCTGCCGTCGCCCATTCGGGATTATCTTTCAGCAACTCGACATACAGGCGGTTCAGACGGCTCGTGGCGCGAATGTCGAAGGCGTTTTCGCTAATCTGGCGCACGGTGCTAATACCGGCCAGCGGCAGGAAAAAGCCGAAATGGTCCGGAAAATTCGAGAAAGCGCAGGCGATGGTCTCGCCGCTCAATAGATCTTCCGCCTCAAAATCCACGCCATCCGTAGCCAGGATGAACTTCGCCTTGGCTCTCGTTGTGGCCGGACTTGCCTTGAGGTCGGCGAGCGCTTGCGTCACCTGCCCGGCTTCGCAGGTGAGGATATGGATATTGTTGGTCTGGAGCACACCGCCAAGATCAGACTTGTTGGTTGCACCGCTGCGCAAGCGCTGAATCGTCGTTGCCTTATTGCCAAAGGCTTCCAGGAAAGCATAGGGGAACTCTGCCGGGTCGAAAGGCTGCTCGGCAAGGTCAGTGACGGCTTGTTCAATTTCTACGGCGTTCACGAAGTGCCAAGGCTGTAGTTTGCCGGCGATTCTGTCGATGAATAATGGTTCAATCGGCTACCCAAGCTTTTTGCGAGCATCGAATCATTGGTCTGCCGACTGAAGATCCAGCCTCTGGACCTGATCCAGATTCACCCGTTGCCGTGCCTGCCACAAGTCAAAATGATCCTGCATGATCATCCAGCTTTCCGCAGAGCGTCCCAGCGCCTTAGATAACCGTAGGGCCATCTCCGAGCTCACGCCGTTGCTACCATTGAGGACACGGGCCAAGGTAGAGGCCGATACCCCAAGCTTGGTCGCCAGCTGCCGTCCGGTGATCCCATTCGGTTCGAGGTAGACCTCACGGATAAATTCGCCGGGATGTGGGGGATTGTGCATTTCCATTAGTGGTAGTCCTCATAATCCAAGACATAGGCATGACCGTCCTGAAAATCGAAGGTCAACCGCCAATTCGCGTTGACCCGAATCGACCAGCGCCCCTTCTCCGTACCTTGGAGAGGATGCTGGCGAAATCCGGGGATGTCCATGTCGTCGATTGCCTGTGCGGTATCCAAAGCTGCAAGTAGCATGCGGAGCCGTTTGGCGTGCTGCGCTTGGATGCCGGCGAGAGAGCCAGACGCATAAAATGCCTCCAGCCCCTTGTGGCGGAACGATCGAATCATGCGAGCGAGTGTACAGTGATGCACGATCCGCAACAAGGCAAGACGCTTCCTCGAGAGGAAAATGCGCCGAGTCAAGCCCAGTACGGATGGCAACGGTACGACTCGGAGTGCGATCCATCTACGCAACGAGCGCACGAGTGAGTCAGCAAAGCGAAATGTCCACTATCATGCACGCGACTATCAACTAATACTATCAATTGGTTATAGAGATTCCTCCATTCATACCATCAGGTTTTAGGTGGCTGACGAGACAATCCGCGCTATGGGGGACGGTACCAACGGAGACGCTCGTGACCTTGCTGTATCTGCCTCTAGCCACTGACCAAGACGGCGCACATCTTCCTTGGACTCCTCGGGGAGGTCCCGACTTCGGTCCTCTGTGCGCCAGCGTATGGTGGAA
>DDOU01000145.1:35624-36082 GCA_002341825.1 Candidatus Igneacidithiobacillus taiwanensis
GGAAAGTCGCATGCTACCTCCATACGACTCCCAGCACGCCGATATTTCTACCTCTCCCTGCGGGGAGAACGATTCATGGAGCACCTCATGAAGGAAAAGAATTTCATTCCCTCGAACCTGGTTTTTTCTGAACACCTGGAGAAACTCTGCGCGCAACTCACCCCTCTGCATCCAACCTCTGGCCAATATAACCCCATGCTGGAGAAGCTCTATCGTACCTGTAAGGAGGGCACCTCCGGCATCGTCGAGTGGCTGATGTCCTGGTACACAGGATATCCAATCGAGGAACGCATCGCCTGGTTCCATAATCGTACGGCGTATCGCATTCTTCTCGACAGCCATGTTCATCTGTGGCTGTCTGATAAGTTTTTCTCCGACTGGGATATTGTGGCTCCTTATTTGTTTGTGGCTCGTCACTATATCATTAACAGCCGGCATTTCGATGAACCACTTTTCCC
>DDOU01000145.1:36117-36255 GCA_002341825.1 Candidatus Igneacidithiobacillus taiwanensis
TCGATTACCCGATCCTGCTGCCCTACGAAGATGATATTTCGCTCCCGGATTTGGCAGAGGGCGTGCTGACTTTGCTAGCTCCTCACATCCATGCTCGAGCAAAATCTCGACAAGAAGATAGATCCAACAAAGCAAGCG
>DDOU01000058.1:0-5348 GCA_002341825.1 Candidatus Igneacidithiobacillus taiwanensis
AGTCGGTCACCGCCAGACTCCTATCCAATCAACCCCAGCCATGAGCGCTGGGGTTGTCTTTTTCTGCAGTGCTGCGTACAATCGCGCAAAAAGTGGGCCGAGTGCCCACTTTTTGTTTCTGAAAGGTTGCTCGTCTTGGAAAATCGACTGTTAGAAGGGATCGAAACACAGGTAGGCGCGGTAGGCTGCGAGTTGGTAGATGCGCGCATGCTGCGCTCTGGTCGCCAGGTGACTCTGCAGGTGTTCATCGACAAGGAGGGTGGCGTCAACATTGACGACTGCGTTGCCGCTAGCCGTCAACTCAGTGTTTGGCTGGACGTCGAGAACCCCATTCAGGGAGCGTACCGCTTGGAGGTTTCGAGTCCGGGGCTGGATCGACCCCTGGTTCGTCCTGCGGATTATCAGCGTTTTCTGGGCGCAGAGGTGGATTTGGAGCTGCATGCCATGGTCGAAGGTCGCAAGCGTTGGCGTGGAACTTTGCACAGTGCCGATGCGGAGTCGGCTACTTTGGCAACTGAACTCGGAGAGAGGCGGTTTTTTTTTAGTACCATTCGGCGAGCCAAACTGGTGCCGCAGTGGTGAGGGTCTTGCTTGAGGGAATGATGGGATGAGTCGAGAACTTCTATATCTTGCCGATGCTGTCGCACACGAAAAGGAAGTAGACCGGGAAGTGATCTTTCAGGCCCTAGAGGCGTCCTTGGTCTCCGCTTCCAAGAAAAAGTACGGCCAGGATTGGGATATCAGCGTCGAACTCGATCGCAAGACTGGAGAATATCTCACCAAGCGCTGGTGGACGGTGATCCCCGATGACGAAGAAAAAGAGATTCCCGATCAACAGTTACATTTGAGCGAGGCCCTTGCCAAGGATCCTACGGCGGCGATTGGTCAAAAGATATGTGAGGAGTTGCAGGCAGTAGAGTTTGGCCGAATTGCTGCACAGAGTGCCAAGCAGGTGATTTTTCAGCGGGTGCGAGACGCTGAGCGGGATCGGATCGTTGCCGATTTCGCGTTCCGCCAGGGAGAGATCATCAGTGGCGTCGTCAAGCGTATGGATAAGGGGAACGCCATTGTCGATATGGGCCGCGCCGAAGCGGTGTTACCCCGCGAGGAGATGATTCCGCGCGAGGCGATACGTTCAGGCGATCGTATTCGTGCTTATCTGAAAGAGGTGCGTCGGGTCCAGAAGGGCCCACAACTCTTTCTGTCGCGTACCGCACCGGAGTTGCTGCTCAAACTATTTGCCCAAGAGGTTCCAGAGATTGCCAACGGTATGATCGAGCTCATGGGTGCTGCTCGCGATCCTGGGTTACGCGCGAAAATGGCTGTGCGCTCTAATGAGCCGCGGGTCGATCCGGTTGGGGCCTGCGTGGGGATGCGCGGCAATCGCGTGCAAACCGTCGTCAACGAGCTGCGCGGTGAGCGTGTGGACATTATCGTTTGGTCGGCGGACCCTGCCACCTACGTGATCAATGCCCTTTCACCCGCAGAGGTCTCGAGCATCATCGTCGATGAAAATACGCACAGTATGGACGTTGTCGTTGACGAAGATCAGCTGTCTTTGGCCATTGGCCGCGGTGGACAGAATGTTCGCCTAGCCAGTCAACTCACGGGCTGGACCATAAACATCCTTACCCAGGAGGAAGCTCGCCAGAAGCGGGAGGAGGAGGATGCGCGTTTCCAGCAGGAATTTATTCAGGAGTTGGGAATCGACGCCGACTTGGCTCTTCTTTTGGTCCATGAGGGCTTCACTTCGTTGGAAGAGGTGGCCTATGTACCGGTCGCCGAAATGTTGGAAATCGAAGGGTTGAATGAAGACTTGGTGACGGAGCTGCGGCGTCGGGCTCGTGATCGACTATTGAGCAAGGCGATTGCCCAAGAGGAGCAGGTGCACCTGAGCGAGCCAGCGGAAGATTTGCTGCAGTTGCCGGGGATGGATGAGGCCTTGGCGCACCAGTTGGCGGCAAAGGGCATCGTGACTGCAGAAGAGTTGGCGGATTTGGCTATTGATGAATTGGAGGAAATGGTGACGATCGATGCCGATCGTGCCAAGTCCCTGATCATGGCAGCGCGTGCGCCTTGGTTTTCGTGACGGATAGTCGGACAGGGCCAAGGTTGGTACGGCGGCGAGTGGAGGGATAACGGAGTATGACGGTTACAGTTGCGGGTTTTGCCAAAGAACTGCATTTGACGAATGAACGCTTGTTAGAGCAGTTTCAGGCGGCAGGCATTGCCAAACGGACAGCGCAAGATACGGTAACGGAAGAGGACAAGCAGAAGCTGCTTGGTTTTTTGCGGGGTTCGTTGGATAAGGCTACGCCGCAACGGATTACTCTCAATCGTACCAGTACCAGCGAGATCAAGCAGAATGTTGGTGCCGGCAAATCGCGTACGGTGCAGGTCGAGGTGCGACGCAAGCGCACCTACGTGAAGCGCGAGGCACTGCAGCCTGAGGCTGCCAGTGAGGAACCGAGCGTTGAGACATCGAAAGCAGCGGAAGTGCCAGCGGACGAGGCTCCTACTGTTGCCGAAGTGTCTACAACCGCGGTAGATGCATTGCCAGAGAGTCAAACTCCCGTAGAGAGCAGCGCCGCGCAGACCAGTGAGGAGCCGGTCCAGGCCTCCGTCGCGGATTCCGAGAAGATCGATGTGAGTGAAGCGGCAGTGCTCGAACCCGCACATCCTGAGGAGCGTGCCGACACGCCCGCCGATCGCCGGCGTTCTGGCGGGGAAAAAAGCCTGGCGGCGCCGCGTGTTACACCCGGTAGCGTCGCGCGTCCCGCAGCACCGGTGCCGGCAAGTGCGGCGCCGGCTGGAAAAAAGAAGGCGGCGCCCGGGCGTCGGGATGAGGAGGATTGGCGTGGTCGGCGCTCTGGCCGCAAAGCGGAGCGTGGCAGCGAGAATGTTGTCCTTCGCCGTCGGCGTAATGAAAAAAAGGTGAGCACTCCCGCGGGCGGAGAATTCAGTGCTGCGCCGGTGATTCGCGAGGTAGCGATTCCGGAAACGATAACGGTTGCCGAGTTGGCAAGCCGTATGGCGGTAAAATCCAGCGAGCTGGTCAAGGCAATGTTTAAAATGGGGGTGGTGGCTACGATCAATCAAGTGATCGACCAAGACACCGCCGCGATCGTCGTCGAGGAAATGGGTCATAAGGTGAAGATGGTCACGGTCGCCAGCCCCGAAGCCTTCCTGGAGGAGGATGCCTCCCCGGAAGCCGCAATCATGGCGCGACGTCCGCCCGTGGTCACGGTAATGGGACATGTCGATCATGGTAAGACATCACTACTGGACCGCATTCGCTCCACACAGGTGGCGAGCGGCGAGGCCGGCGGTATTACCCAGCACATTGGCGCGTACCATGTGGAGACCCCCAAAGGGGTAATCACCTTCCTCGATACACCTGGTCACGAAGCATTTACGGCCATGCGCGCGCGGGGGGCGCAGGCGACCGACATCGTCGTCCTCGTGGTGGCTGCCGACGATGGGGTGATGCCGCAGACTATCGAAGCCATCCATCACGCCAAAGCGGCCAACGTGCCGATCGTGGTGGCGGTGAACAAGATCGACAAACCCGGTGTGGACTTTGATCGCATCCGTCAAGAGTTGGCGCAGCATGAGGTACTCCCGGAGGAGTGGGGTGGCGACACCCAGTTTGTGCATGTCTCGGCAAAGACCGGTTTGCATATCGATGACCTCCTCGATGCCATCCTGCTGCAGGCGGAGATGCTCGATCTCGAAGTGCAGGTCAATGGCCCGGCCAAGGGGCTGGTGATCGAGTCGCGTTTGGATCGGGGCCGCGGTGCCGTGGCCACCGTTCTCGTTCGCCAGGGAACGTTGCGCGCCGGCGATACGGTACTGGCGGGCGCCCAGTATGGCCGTGTGCGGGCCTTGGTGGATGATACGGGTGCGCAGGTCGAGGAGGTTGGCCCGGGGTTGCCTGCAGAGATCCTCGGTTTGAGTGACGTGCCCCAGGCGGGGGATGAGGTCTTGGTGATGGCGGATGAGCGTAAGGCTCGAGAGGTTGCTTTGTTCCGCCAAGGAAAGTTTCGTGATGTGCGTTTGGCCAAGAGCGCGAAGGGTAGTTTGGAAAGTCTCTTTGAGGCGGCCAGCGAGGGCGAGGTGCAGCAGCTGTACTTGCTCATCAAGACCGATGTGCAGGGTTCTGCGGAGGCGCTGCGCAGCACGCTCGAGGGTCTCAGCACCAATGACGTGCGGGTGCGGGTCATCCACTCTGGCGTTGGCGGTATTACCGAGTCCGATGTCAACCTGGCGGTGGCCTCTCGTGCCGTCATCATCGGTTTCAATGTCCGCGCGGAGGCGCAGGCACGACGGTTGATTGAACAAAGTGGGATCGACGTGCGCTATCACAGCGTCATTTACGATGCCGTAGACGAAGTGAAAGCTGCCATGACCGGTATGTTGGCGCCGGAGATCCGAGAACAGATCCTTGGCCATGCGCAGGTCCGCGAAACCTTCCGCGTGCCACGAGTGGGCACGATTGCTGGCTGCATGGTCACTGATGGTGTCGTGCGACGCAACGCCAAGGTACGGATAATTCGGCAAGAAGTGGTGATCCACACCGGCGAATTGGACTCCCTGCGTCGTTTCAAGGACGATGCCCGCGAGGTTCGCGAGGGTTTTGAGTGCGGCATCGGCGTGCGTAACTTCAACGACATCAAGGTCGGTGATGTAATCGAGGCCTTCGAGACGTTCGAAGTCGCACGGACTTTGTAAGGCGTCGAGTTCATGCACGTGGCACAGCAACGTAGTTATCCCCGCAGTGAGCGGATTGCGCATCTCTTGCAAAGCGAGATCGCCGGTCTGTTGCCGCACTTGCACGGACTGACGGGAGTCGGATTGCTGCCAAGTATCACCGAGGTGCGCTTGGCTGCGGATTTGCGTCAAGCCACCATCTTGTTTTCCCTGATGGATGGTCCCGAACGGGCGGCACTCGTGCAGGCACGGCTGCAAGACGTGGCGGGGGAAATCCGGCAGATTCTCGGTAAGCGCCTGCATCTGCGGCGCATCCCACCGCTGCAGTTTGCCTATGACCCGCGCTTTGACCACGATGCAGAGATGTCGGCTCTACTTGCTCAGCTTCCGCCAGCGCCCGAGGAGGGGGAAGGATGAGCCGTTGCAGCGATGGGATCTTGTTGCTCGATAAACCCATGGGTATCAGTTCCAATGCCGCTTTGCAGCGGGCCAAGCGTATCCTCGGTGTGCGCAAGGCCGGGCACAGCGGTACCCTCGACCCCTTCGCCACGGGTCTGCTGATTCTGCTCTTTGGCCAGGCGACCAAGGTTGCCGACTACTTGCTCAATTCCGACAAATGGTATCGCTGTACCTTGCGC
>DDOU01000058.1:5389-13787 GCA_002341825.1 Candidatus Igneacidithiobacillus taiwanensis
GACCAAGGGCAGCTCGACGCGGCTCTCGCTCGACTCCGTGGACGTATTGCCCAGATCCCGCCCATGTATTCGGCGATCAAGCGCGATGGACAGCCCTTGTATCGTTTGGCACGTAAAGGAGTGGAGGTACCGCGCGAGGCGCGCATGGTCGAAATCTATGCCTTGGAGCCCTTGTCTTGGCAGAATGACGAGTTGGTGCTCGATATCCATTGTTCCAAAGGCACGTATGTGCGCAGCTTGGCGCAGGATCTGGGACGCATGCTCGGTTGCGGCGCGCATATTGCCGAACTACGCCGTATGCGGTCGGGCAGTTTTTGCCTCGACGCGGCTTATACCCTCGACGAATTGAGTGCGGCGGTGGCAGAAGAACGCTGTCCTTTGCAGGCGATGGACTTGGCATTGCAGGATTTGCCGGCGGTGACGTTGACCGAAAATACCGCGCATTATGTTCGGCAAGGACAGGGGGTGGTGATTGCCCATGCACCACCGCCGGGACGAATTCGCCTATATGGTCCTCAGGCGCAGTTTCTGGGGTTGGGTGAAGTGATGGAGGATGGCAAGGTAGCGCCGCGCCGTCTGATGGGCGTAAACTAGCGATATTTTCTCAATGGATTGCGTAGGAGAAGTAAAGAGATGTCCCTGACTCGTGAAATCAAATCCGACGTGGTGAAGGCCTATGCCACGCATCCCGGCGACACCGGCTCGCCGGAAGTGCAGGTTGCTCTGTTGACCACTCGTATTGAAGGCCTTTCTGAGCACTTCAAGGTCCACCATCATGACCACCATTCTCGCCAGGGCCTGCTGAAGATGGTCGGGCAGCGGCGCAAGCTTCTGGATTACCTCAAGAAGAGTGATTTTGAGCGCTATCGCTCCCTGATCGAGCGCCTGGGCCTGCGGAAGTAATCCATCATCGTCGAGGAGAAGTCTCTTGAACATCGTGCGCAAAGAAGTAGAGTTTGGGGGCCACAAATTGGTCCTGGAAACGGGACGGATGGCTCGCCAAGCGGACGGCGCGGTGTTGGTCAGTAGTGGAGATTGTGTTGTACTGGTGACTGCCGTCGGGCGGCGGGACCTGAAACCCGGACAAGACTTTTTCCCGCTGACGGTGAACTATCAAGAGAAGACCTATGCGGCAGGCAGGATTCCCGGCGGCTTTTTCAAGCGCGAAGGGCGTCCCTCCGAGAAAGAGACTCTCACCTCACGTCTCATCGACCGTCCCATTCGTCCGCTTTTCCCCAAAGGTTTCATGCACGAGGTGCAGGTGATTGCCACCGTGCTCTCGGTAGACGGCGAGCAAGACCCAGATATCCTGGCCATGATTGGCACTTCGGCGGCCCTCGCCATCTCCGGTATTCCATTTGATGGTCCAATCGGCGCGGCGCGGGTGGGGTACCGAAATGGTGAGTATCTTCTCAACCCCAGCTATGCGTTGCTACAAGAGTCGGAGCTAGACTTGGTGGTGGCGGGAACGGAGTCTGCCGTGTTGATGGTGGAGTCCGAGGCCAAGGGGCTCAGTGAAGAGATCATGCTGGAAGCGGTAATGTTTGGGCATCGGAGTTTCCAGCCGGTGATCGCAACCATTACCGAACTCGCAAGGGAAGCCGGCAAGGCCCGCTGGGATTGGGTCGCGCCAGCGCACGATGCGGCGTTGCAGGCGATGGTGCGCGAGCACGCCGAGCCCCTCCTGCGGGAGGCTTACGCCCTGGTGGAAAAGCAGGCGCGTAGCAAGCGCTTGGAAGAGATTCGCGCGGAGCTGCTCGCCAAGCTGGCGGAGGGCGATGCGACCCGCGCCGATGCCGTCCATCGGGAAATCAAGTCCATCGAGACGGCAATCGTGCGTGGGCGCGTGTTGGATGGCGCGCCGCGCATCGATGGTCGGGATCGTTTCACCGTGCGTCCGATCAGTATCGAAGTGGGTGTGCTGCCGCGCACCCACGGTTCTGCGCTCTTTACCCGGGGAGAGACCCAGGCTCTGGTCACGACGACCTTGGGCACCAAAAGCGACGAGCAGATTATCGATGCGCTCCATGGCGAAACCCGAGATCGCTTCCTGTTGCACTACAACTTCCCGCCCTTTTCCACCGGTGAGACCGGCGTGGTTGGCTCCCCCAAGCGCCGGGAGATTGGGCACGGACGCTTGGCCAAGCGTGCCATTGCCGCAGTGCTGCCGCCGGAGTCGGAGTTTCCCTACAGTTTGCGCGTGGTTTCCGAAATCCTCGAGTCTAACGGTTCGTCGAGTATGGCGACGGTTTGCGGTGCTTCTTTGGCTCTCATGGATGCCGGCGTGCCGTTGCGCGCACCGGTGGCGGGTGTTGCCATGGGCCTCATCAAGGAGGGCGAGCGCTTCGCGGTCCTCACCGACATCCTCGGCGATGAAGATCATCTCGGCGATATGGATTTCAAGGTTGCCGGCACGGAAAGTGGCGTGACCGCGCTACAGATGGATATCAAGATCCAGGGCATTACCCGTGAGATCATGGCCCAGGCCCTGGAGCAGGCGAAGGCTGGGCGTTTGCATATCCTCGCTTTGATGCACGAAGTACTGGTCGAAGCGCGCAAGACACTGTCGCAGCATGCTCCACGGATCATCACCATTCGCATCAATCCGGATCGTATCCGCGATGTCATTGGGCCGGGCGGCAAGATCATTCGCGCTCTTACGGAAGAGACCGGCGCCACGGTGGATATCCAGGATGATGGCACGGTGACCATCGCTTCGGTGGATGGTGCCTCCGGCGAGGCAGCGAAGCGTCGTATTGAGCTACTCACGGCAGACGTAGAAGTGGGTGTGATCTACGATGGCAAGGTGGCCAAGATCATGGATTTTGGCGCCTTTGTGACCATTCTACCGGGCCGCGACGGGCTCTTGCACATTTCTCAGATCAGCGCTGAGCGCGTCAACGACGTGCACGATTACCTCAAGGAGGGGCAGACCGTTCGTGTCAAGGTCCTTGAGGTCGACCGACAGGGTAAGATCAAGCTCAGTATGAAGGACATTCCGCAATCCTGAGCTTGCTTTTCCTGCCGCCTATCCCTTGGCCGCCAGCTGCTGTTGCGAGGGGCCGGGAATGAATGACTCCATCTCCCTGCAGCAACTTGCCAACGGCGTCCGCATTCTTGGCGAGCGTGTGCCCGGTCGTCGGCAAGTCGCCCTTGCGGTTACCGCCCTGCGCGGTAGTCGTCATCAAAAGCCCCATGAAAATGGCTTTGCCCACTTGCTCGAGCACATGCTCTTCAAGGGCGCGGGCGAATATGGCGCCGCCGAGATCAACCGCTTGGGAGAGGCGCTGGGTGGTACCCTCAACGCCTTTACCGATCGCGAATCCATCACCCTGCACCTAACAGTGCTCGAAGAAGACTTGGCCCAGGGCCTCGATCTCCTCGCCGATCTACTGCTCCGTCCGCGCCTCCAGACGAGTGATCTTGCCCTGGAGCGGGCAGTGGTGGCGCAGGAAATCGCCATGGCTGCCGAGGATCTCGAGGATCACCTCCATGAGCGAGTGGCAGCAGCTTTTTGGGGCGATCATGCCTTGGGTTGGCCGGTGCTCGGCAAGGCATCGATAGTGCGCCGTGCAAGCGCTGCCCGACTGCGCGCCTTTCATGGCGCTTACCTTGCCACGGCCCCCATCCTGGTGGCAGCCGTGGGTGCGGTGGATGGCGAAACACTGCTGCGGCAGGTAGAGAAGCGTTTTGGCGAGCTCGCGCCGCGCGCCACGCCGCCGCGGGATAGGACGCCATCACCACAGCTTGGGATACAACGGCAACAACGCAATGCGCAGGCGCGCCAGGCGCACTTGCTATGGATGGCAGCGGCCTCGGCTTTTGGGGCAGGAGATCACCTAGCGGAGCTCTTTGCCAACCACATTCTCGGCGCGGGAATGGCCTCGCGTTTGTTTCAGGAGCTGCGGGAGCGCCGCGGTTTGGCCTACCAGACCTATTCGCAGTTGGAGGCGCTCAGTGATACGGGAGAATGGAGTCTGTATGCCGCGGTGCCCCGGCGCAAACATCGCGAGGCCGGCCGCGCCATTGCCGAAATTCTGAGTGATTTGGCGGCAGTGGGGCCGACGGCAGAGGAAATGCGCTGGAGTCGGGAGGGGCTGCGCAAGCAGTGGCTCTTGGGCCAGGAAGATTTGGAAACTCGTCTGGCTCGCCGCCTGCGTCAGGTCGCCCAGGGCGGCGCCCTGCGCAGCGATGCGGAGATGCTCGAACAGTTACGTTCCATCTCGGCCGCAGATGTGCAAAGGATCTATGCGCGCTCTTGGCAGCAACGGCTCGAGTGGATACTGCTCCCGGCCTGATGCGGGTGCGTGGCTATGGAAAATGATCCTTCCACTGCCGCAGGGCGGCAAAAACCGCCGTTGGCGAGCGATCAGTAGCGCCATGCTCGCAAGCGGCGGCGATGACGCTTTCTTGCTGACAGCGTAAAAACGGGTTGCTCGCGAGTTCTTCCCCTAAGTGGCTGGGTAAACTGGGCTGCCCGGCGCGGCGCAGGCCATCGACTTTTTGCTGGCGCTCGGTGACGGCTGGGTTGTGCGGCTCGACGGCGGCGGCAAAGCGCAGATTGCTTTGGGTATACTCGTGGGCACAGCAGACCCGCGTTTCTTTCGGTAAGCTGGCCAGTTTTTGCAAACTGGCAAACATCATTGCCGGATTGCCTTCAAAGATGCGGCCACAGCCGGCGGCAAAGAGCGTATCGCCGCAGAAGAGCAAATCTTCCCAGTAGAAGGCGATATGATCCAGGGTATGGCCAGGAATCTCGAGTACCTCCAGCCGTATGCCATCAATTGCGACACTACCCTCGGTCAAGGCGTGGGTGAGGCATGGGATTCGCGTTCCATGGCCGTACACGGGTATGCCGTAGCGCGCCTGTAGGGTCGCGACACCACCGACATGATCACCATGGTGGTGGGTACAGAGAATGGCGCTCGGCTGTAGTTGCTTGTCTTCAAGGTAGGACAGTACGGGAGCGGCATCGCCGGGGTCGACGATCCAGAGACCGCGCTGGGTATCGACAAGGTAAATATAGTTGTCGGTAAATGCTGGAATGAGGGTGAGCATATGGGCTACCGCTCCAAGTCAGGGTACCATGGGCCTATGATCAGAGCACAAGCCGTTCCTCATGCCTAGGGGGGTCCCGCGTTCTTCCCTGCGCCAGCGGCGGGCGGCACAGTGGTGGCTCGGCCGCAGTGGTCGTTTATTACTCGAGCGGGCAGCATCCATTCTGCCGCCGTGGATCGAGCGCCTGCCCGCCGATACGGTTCTGCAATTGGGCCAACCAGTGTTTTGGAGCCCTCCTCCTCTGCAGAAAGATTGGATTCTCCTCAATGACGGCTATGTTTGTTCGGCGGAGGGATACCTGCAGGTCTATGGTCGCTGCGATGCCTTGCCTTTTGCTCCAATGCGTTTCGATTTGGTGATTGTGCCTTTTTGTTTGACGCGCATGCCGGATGCCCGGCAAATTCTTGAGGAGTGCTGGCGGGTGCTTCGACCCGAAGGGCATATCTTGATCATGGACTTCAATCCCAGCGGTAGTTTGGGGATGTTGCGGCGCTGGCACCTGTGGCGCCGCGATCGCAACTGGCCTTGGCGCCAACCCTTCCTCCCTTTGCCCCAACTGCGTCGGTACCTGGAAGAGCTCGGTTTTTGCCTGCGCCAAGGGCGCTACTTTCAGTATACCTTTCCAGGTTTGGGGCGCAGTGCGCAGTGGATGGAGCTGGTTGGCGATCGTTGGTGGCCGGCTGGGGCAAACGCCTACATTTTGCTCGCGCAAAAACGCGAGAGTGCGCCAACCATGGTTGGCATGATTCCGCGGAAAAAACAGAAATTTGTGCCCAAGCTGAGTACCGCGCCGGCCGGGATGCGTTTCGTCCAGGCCGAGAAGGATGGGGGCGGTGGATGAATGAGGCGGTAGTACGTTTGATCACCGATGGTGCCTGCCGAGGTAACCCCGGACCCGGTGCCTGGGGCGCGTGGCTGCGCCTGGGCGCGCGCGAGCGCGTACTCTGGGGCTACGCGCCGCAAACCACCAACAATCGCATGGAGTTAGGGGCCGCGTTGCATGGACTTTTGGCACTCAAACGGCCAAGTGCCGTATTGCTACGCTCGGACTCCCAGTATCTCATCAAGGGGATGACCGAATGGCTGCCGGGCTGGCAGCGACGCGGATGGCGCGCAGCTGGCGGTAGCACGGTGAAAAATGTCGATTTGTGGCAACGCTTGCAGCACCTGGCGGCATTGCATCGCATCGAGTGGGAATGGGTGCGTGGCCACGCGGGTGATGCAGAGAATGAGGCTGTCGATGCGCTGATCAATCGCGTTCTGGACCATCACGCCGGGGTGCCGCAGGAAGTAGAGGGAGAAGGTTGGTTATGAGACAGATCGTATTAGATACCGAGACCACGGGCCTCGATCCGGCGCAGGGGCATCGCATCATCGAAATCGGTGCAGTGGAGATCGTCGACCGACGATGTACGGGAAACAATTTTCACGTGTATCTCAACCCTGAGCGCCCTTGTGATCCCGAGGCAGTGCGCGTCCATGGTCTGACGGACGATTTTCTGGCCGATAAGCCCCTCTTTGCCGAGCAGGTAGAGGCATTTCTTGCCTACCTTGGTGATGCGGAGTTGATCATCCACAATGCGCCGTTTGATCTGGGTTTTCTGAAGGCGGAATTGCAGCGCCTGGGGCGCCCAGCCCTGCAAAATCCTGTCTTCGACTCATTGACCGAGGCGCGGCGACGCTTTCCCGGGCAAAAAAACGATCTCAATACCTTGTGCCGGCGTTTTTTTGTAGACAACAGCCAGCGTAGCCTGCACGGCGCACTCCTTGACTGCGAGCTACTAGCGGAAGTGTATTTGGCCATGACCGGTGGGCAGGTGGACATCGGACTGCAAGAAAATAGCCCGACGAGCGTTGCAGAGCAGCGTTCAGCTCCGCGCCCGACGCTACGACCGCAGGGGAAGTTGCGGGTGATCACCGCCTCGGCGGAAGAGGAAGCCGCCCATGCGGCGTATCTGGCGGAGATGGGCAACGCCCTATGGCCGCAGTGACGCTTCAGTCCTGCCGGCTTTTGCGCTCGATGAGCTCGATGCGGTAGCCGTCGGGATCCTCGATAAAGGCGATAACCGTGCTGCCGTGTTTCATTGGACCCGCTTCGCGCACCACTTTGCCGCCTTGGGCGCGAATTTCGGCGCAGGTGGCAGCGGCGTCTTCGACCTCGATGGCAATGTGACCAAAAGCAGTGCCGAGCTCATATTCATGCTCGCCCCAGTTGTAGGTGAGCTCGATGACGGCGCCGCGGTCCTCTTCCTCAAAACCGACGAAAGCCAGGGTAAATTTGCCCTCGGGGTAGTCTTTGCGCCGCAGCACGCGCATACCCAAAATTTCGGTATAGAAGGCCAGGGAGCGCTCGAGGTCGCGCACCCGGAGCATGGTGTGGAGGATTCGCATGGGTACTCCTAGCCTTGTAGGCGTTTCTCGATACGCAGGCGCAGAGCGTTGAGCTTGATGAAGCCCTCGGCATCGGCCTGCCGGTAGGCGCCGGCATCGTCCTCGAAGGTGGCGATGCGCGGATCGAACAGGCTCTGCTCCGATTTACGACCCACCACGGTGCAGGAGCCCTTGTAGAGCTTGAGACGAACGATGCCGTTGACCAGACGCTGGGTTTGGTCGATGAGGGCCTGTAGGGCGCGCCGCTCAGGGCTCCACCAATAACCGTTGTAGATGATGCTGGCATAGCGGGGCATGAGCTCATCCTTGAGATGCGCTGCCTCGCGGTCGAGGGTGATGGACTCGATGGCGCGGTGGGCGCGTAGCAGGATGGTACCGCCGGGGGTCTCGTAGCAGCCGCGAGATTTCATCCCTACATAGCGGTTTTCGACGATGTCGAGGCGGCCGACGCCATGGGCGCCGCCGATGGTGTTGAGATGCGCCAGCAGCGCCGCCGGCTGCAGGGCCTCGCCGTCAACGGCAATCGGATCGCCATGGACAAATTGGATTTCGATGTAGCGAGGCTGGTCTGGGGCCTTTTCCGGCGCCGTCGTCCAGCGCCACATGGATTCCTCGGCCTCGGCCCAAGGGTCTTCGAGGATCCCGCCCTCATAAGAGATATGGAGCAGGTTGGCATCCATGGAGTAAGGCGATTTCTGGCCATGCCGTTCAATCGGGATGCCATGCTTTTCGGCATATTGCAGGAGCTTTTCCCGGGAGTTCAGGTCCCATTCCCGCCAGGGGGCAATCACCCGAATCTTGGGGTCGAGGGCGTAGGCGCCGAGCTCGAAGCGCACCTGGTCGTTTCCCTTGCCGGTGGCGCCATGGGCAACGGCGTCGGCCCCGACTTCGGCGGCAATCTCGACCATGCGCTTGGCGATCAGCGGCCGCGCAATGGAGGTGCCGAGCA
>DDOU01000058.1:13828-16749 GCA_002341825.1 Candidatus Igneacidithiobacillus taiwanensis
CGCAGGTCATCGATAAAGATTTCCTTGGCCCCGAGCTGTGCCGCCTTGCGCCGCGCTGGCTCGAGCTCCTCGCCTTGGCCGATGTCGGCAGTGAAGGTGACGACGTCACATTGATACTGGTCTTGCAGCCACTTGAGGATGACCGAAGTATCGAGACCGCCGGAGTAGGCGAGTACTACTTTCTTTACCATGTTCAGACTCCTGATTTGGCCACGGGCCCAAAGCCCGCAAGGAATTCCAGCACGGCCTTTTGCGCGTGCAGTCGATTTTCTGCCTCTTCCCAGACGAGGGAATGGGGGCCGTCGATGACCTCGGCACTGACTTCCTCGCCGCGATGCGCGGGCAGACAGTGCATGAATACTGCCCCGGGTTTCGCCTGTGCCATCAGGGCCGCGTTTACCTGGAAAGGGGCAAAGCGCGCAAGACGCTCGGCACTTTCTGCTTCTTGCCCCATGCTCGTCCAGACGTCGGTGACCACCAGATCGGCATTCTGCACCGCCGCTTGGGCGTTGCTGAAGACTCTTGTACGCGCGCCGAGTTCCGCCTGTACCGCGGCACTAGGTTGGAAGCCCTCCGGCGCTCCGATCTGCAACTGAAAGTCGAGGAGCTGGGCGGCTTCCATCCACGAACGGGCCATATTGTTGGCGCCGTCGCCAATGAACGCCACCGTTCGACCGGTAACGCTACCCCAGAGTTCCTGGGCGGTGAGTAGGTCGGCCAGGAGCTGGCAGGGGTGATGGTCATCGGACAGACCGTTGATGACCGGCACCCGGCTGGCGCGGGCAAAGGCCTCGAGCCCAGCGTGGGAAAAGGTGCGGATCATGATGAGGTCGACCATGCGCGAGAGTACCCGGGCGGTATCTTCGATACTTTCGCCGCGCCCCAGTTGGGTGTCGCGCGGCGAAAGGAAGAGAGCATGACCGCCTAGCTGTGCCATACCGGTCTCAAAGGAAACCCGGGTGCGGGTGGAGGACTTTTCAAAGACCATTGCCAAGGTACGCTGGGCTAGAGGCGTGTAGGACTCCCCAGCGCGCTGCATGCGCTTGAGTTCCGCCGCGCGATGTAAGAGGGCCTCGAGTTCCCGGCGGCTGAAATCTTGCAGGCGCAAGAAGTGGCGGGGCGCCTTCATGGCTGCTCCTCCAGCAGGGCGCTGAGTTTTGCGGCAAGCAGCCGCACTTCCTCGGGACCGTAGATGAGCGGCGGCAGCAGACGGATGACGCGCTCGGCCGTGACGTTGATCAACAGGCCTTGGGCCAGGGCCCGCTCGACTAGTTTATGTGGCGCTTCCCGGAGAACGACACCGACCATGAGGCCTCTTCCGCGAATTTCCTCGACTTGGGGGTGCTTGCCCAGGGATTGCTGCAGCAGGGCATGCAGCTCCGCTCCCATCTTTTCGGCATGGGCCGGTATGTTTTCCCGCTCCATGGTCTCGAGGACGGCTAAAGCGGCAGCACAGACCAGCGGGCCGCCGCCAAAAGTGGTGCCGTGCTTACCCGCAGAGAACAGCGCCGCTGCCGGCGCTCGCGCAAGAACCGCGCCAATGGGAACCCCATTGCCAAGCCCCTTGGCAAGGCTCAAGACATCGGGCAGACAGTCTTCCTGCTGATAGGCGAAAAAGGTACCGGTGCGTCCGATCCCGGTTTGCACTTCGTCGAGGAGGAGCAGGGCTTGGTGTTGGTCGCAGAGCTTACGTAAGCCCGGCAAGAAGCCTTCGGGGGCCGGGCGCACGCCGCCTTCGCCCTGGATGGGCTCCACCAGCACCGCGCAGACCGCCGGATCTGCGGCAAGGATGGCAGCAGCGCTGCCCAAATCGCCGTAGGGGGCGCGGACGAAGCCCGGCACCAAGGGCGCAAAGCCTTCTTGGATCTTGCGGTTGCCGGTGGCGGTAAGCGTTGCCAAGGTGCGCCCATGAAAGGACTGGGTAAAGACCAGGATCTTCGGCTCGGCAATGCCGCGGGCGTGACCATGCAGGCGCGCCAGCTTGATGGCTGCTTCGTTGGCCTCGGCACCGCTGTTGCAGAAGAACGCCGCGTCCAGCCCACTCAGGCGACAGAGCTGTTCGGCTAGCTTTTCTTGCAGAGGAACCTGGTACAGATTGGACGTGTGCAGGAGCGTGCCCGCTTGCTCTTGCAGGGCACGGGTTACCGCCGGATGGCTATGACCGAGGCCGCAAACGGCAATGCCGGCAAGGGCGTCGAGATAGCGCTTGCCGGACTCGTCGTAGAGCCAAGCTCCCTCCCCGCGCACGAAGGCGACAGGGAGGCGAGCATAGTTTTGCATGAGTGCCATCAGGAACCCACCTCATCCAAACCAAAAGCGGCGTGCAGCGCGCGCACGGCAAGCTCTAGGTATTTTTCTGCGATGACCACAGAAATCTTGATCTCGGAAGTAGAGATCATCTGGATGTTGATGTTTTCCTTGGCCAGGGTCTCGAACATACTGGCGGCAATGCCGGCATGGGAGCGCATGCCCACGCCGACTACCGACACTTTGACGATGCCGGTATCGCCGCGTACGTCGGCGGCACCGAGTTCCGCAGCCACCCCGCGCAAGATTTGCAGGGCACGATCGAAGTCATTGCGCTCGACGGTAAAGGTGAAGTCGGTTTTGCCGTCTTCCGAAACGTTCTGCAAGATGACGTCGACATTGATGTTGGCAGCCGAAACCGGGCCGAGGATGGCATGGGCGATGCCCGGGCGATCGGGTACCGCCACCACGGTGATCTTGGCTTCGTTGCGGGAAAAGGCGATGCCCGAAACGCGGGGAGCTTCCATATTGTTTTCCTCACTGGTGACGAGGGTGCCGGGGCCGTCCGTGAACGAAGACAATACCCGTACCGGCACGCGGTAATTCATGGCAAATTCTACCGATCGCGTTTGCAGCACCTTGGCGCCGAGGCTGGCCATTTCGAGCATCTCCTC
>DDOU01000058.1:16780-19165 GCA_002341825.1 Candidatus Igneacidithiobacillus taiwanensis
CGCGGATCGGTGGTATAGATGCCATCCACATCGGTGTAGATGGCGCATTCATCGGCCTGCAGGGCGGCAGCCAGGGCGACGGCGGTGGTGTCGGAGCCGCCGCGACCAAGGGTGGTAATGTCGCCGCTCGCGGTAACACCCTGGAAGCCTGCAACGATGACCACCTGCCCCGCCGCCAGGGCGCTGCGCAGGCGAGTACCGTCGATACGTTCGATGCGCGCCTTGTTGTGGGCGGTGTCGGTCTCGATGGGCACCTGCGCGCCAGTAAGGGAAACGGCCGATTGACCTTTGTGCTGCAAGGCCATGGCGAGCAAGGCAATGGTTACCTGTTCGCCGGTGCTGAGCAGGGCATCGAGCTCGCGCGGGTGCGGGTGTGGGTCGATTTCCTTGGCCAGCCTGAGGAGCCGATCGGTCTCGCCAGACATGGCCGAAACCACAACGACGACCTCGTGACCGGCCGCACGGCTGGCGATAACCCGATCTGCTACGGCCTGGATTCTTTCGATACTCCCGACGGAGGTACCGCCAAATTTTTGAACGATGAGCGCCATGATGGTGAGGAATGCCGTCAAAGGGCAAATGATACTGGCAGATTTCGGCAGTGTATAGCGTCGCGCCTAGCGCGGCGCTGGCGTGTACCGCCAGAGACGGCAGTTTCCTGTGGGCGCGCAGAGCAGGAGCGTGGCACCCGTTGCTTGCCAGTCGCTGAGTACATAGCGGCGCGCCTGCAAATCAGGAATTTCCTCGTCGATGGGCAGGTGGGTATGGCCGTGGATGAGCGTCCGATAGGGGGCTAGAGCAGAGTGGAATACCCCGGTGCCGGTCAAGGCCGCCACAATTCCCGCAGGGCTTGCCTGGGTCATGGCAGTACTCTTTTTTTGTAGTTCTCGTTGGCTACGGCGGCGTAACTTCTTGCCCAGCGCCAACAGCGCTGAATAGGGCAGGGCGCGCAGCAGGGCGCGGACGAGCGGATTGCGAATCACCCGTCGAAAGCGCAGGTAGGCATGGTCATCCGTAACCAGGAGGTCACCATGGGTCAGGACGATGCCGCCGGGTAACAGGGTGGGGTCTGCGAGGGCTCGTAACGCGAAATTCTGTAGGGTGCGAGCGTCGAGAGCAAAGTCGCGATTGCCGGTCATTACCCAGACACGCATACCTTTACGCACCAGTCCTTGCAGAGCCCGCAAGACGGTTTGCTGGGGTTCCTCCTGTGCCTGGGCAGGATGCACCCAAAAATCGAAGAGGTCGCCGAGGATGCAGAGATCACTGACGCCAGCGGGAATCTCTTCGCAAAACTGCAAAAAAAGAGTGGTAAGCTCGGGCTTGTCTACCCCCAGGTGCAGATCGGAGATGCAGAGGAGATCGCCCTGGCGCGTGGCCAGGGCGGGCGGTGCCGGCTGCACGCTTTAGGCGACGCGCTCGGCCTTCTCGATGATTACTGCCTCCTTGGGTACGTCCTGGTGCATGCCGTGGTTACCGGTGGGCACCTTGGCGATGGCATCGACGACGTCCATGCCCGCGGTGACCTTGCCGAAGACGGCATAGCCCCATCCGCTGCCCGAAGCAGAGCGGAAGTTGAGAAAATCGTTATCGGTAAGATTGATGAAGAACTGCGCCGTTGCCGAGTGGGGATCATTGGTGCGCGCCATGGCGAGGGTACCACGCTCGTTCTTCAGGCCATTGTCGGCCTCATTCTTGATGGTGTTACCGGTAGGCTTTTGTTGCATCTTTTCGGTAAAGCCCCCGCCCTGGATCATGAAGCCGGGAATCACGCGATGGAAGATGGTGCCGTCAAAGAAGCCTTCATCCACATACTGCAGAAAGTTTGCAACGGTTTTTGGCGCCTTTTCTGCATCCAGCGCTATATGGATTTCTCCATGATTGGTATGTAGCACCACCTGTTCCATGATTCGCTCCTGACGAAAGAGAAATTTGCACCCTCAGAGTAGGCGGCGCAGGCGCCCTTGTCGAGCCTCTTGCAGCGCAGATGATGATTTCCTAATATTGCAACCAAGTTGCATAAAAAGAGGGAGCTCCATGAAGCGTCGAGTCTGGTCTCTGGGGTTGCTGTGCCTGTTTCTACCGCCCCTGGCCCCTGGCGAAGATTTGGGTGCCGTGCGCACGGAGGCCGATAGTCAGGATCGGGAGTTGTTTGGCAGCCATGCGGCGGCTCGTGCTAGCACCGCTTATCATCTCGATCAGGCGCAGATTGCCCGTTTGGCGGGGCCTGGTGGCGCGAATGGCGAGGCGGCGTTGGCCTTTCTGCCCGGGGTTTCCTACAACGCGCCCGACGCCCTCGGCTTGGCAAATATTCAGAGTCCCAACAAGGGCCTGCGGGTACGTGGCGAAACGGCGCAGCACGGTGCTGGCGACCTCCTCGAGGGG
>DDOU01000058.1:19212-19334 GCA_002341825.1 Candidatus Igneacidithiobacillus taiwanensis
GGCGATATCCGGGGCGAGACGCTCTATGCCGGAGCGGTGCCGCCCTCGCTCCTTGCCCCCGGCAGCTTGGCCGGGGTAGTCGATAGTCGCCTGCGGTGGCCTACGGGAAAGCAGGGCATCAG
>DDOU01000058.1:19385-25529 GCA_002341825.1 Candidatus Igneacidithiobacillus taiwanensis
GGGGATTCGACGCTATTCCTTTCTGGCTCCTTTACGCGTGCCGGTCTGTGGCGTGGCTGGGGTGCGAGCCCACAAGGGCGCACGAATGTGGCATTGGGTTGGCAGCAGCCCTATGCTGATGGCGTCGTTCGCCTCTTTTACGTGCATGACGACTACCGGGCCGACAACTATCAGCCACTGACCTTTGCCCAGAGTCAGGATCTCGACCGTTTTGCGCGGTTGGCCTATGCCGCTGATCCCAGCAGCAACCCAGCGCTGCCGCAGGCGGCCTTCTATCAGGGTTACAATCACCAACATTTTCAAGACGATGCTCTACTGCTCTCCTGGCAACAGTCTTTGCAAGACTGGGGTAGCCTGACCCTTGTTCCCTATGGATTGCGCGAGACGGGCGAATACTGGCGCGGCATCGTCATCGCGGGCCAGCCGTTGGTCCAGCGTTCTGCCATCGATACTTGGCGCTGGGGGGTGCAGCTACGCTGGCGCAAAGATCTGCAAAACTGGCATTGGTCGGCGGGATACGCTTTCGACGCCAAAAATCCCCCGCATCCCTTGCTGAACAGCGCCTTGTTTGCCCCTACCGCCGCTGGTGGCTTGCGCTTTTTGCGTTGGTCGCAGCTAGGGAAAGGCGCCAGCCCCGAGCGTGTTCACACCCTGTACGGTGAGGGAGAGTGGCGTGCCGGGCCCTGGTCGCTGAGCGCCGGAGGGCGCTATCTTTGGGATACCTTGCCCGGTATTACCAGCTTTGCCCCGGCAAGCACCCAAGCCACGGCGCTGAGTGCGGCCCTCAGCACGGCAACACCCGTTCCGGCTCTCTCGGTGCGGGGGCCTACCTTGCGCGCTTTTCTACCATATGCGGCGGCACAGGTGCTGTTGGCCCCCGATTGGCTCTTGCGGCTATCGGCAGGCAGTACGGTCGCCAATCCCGGTTACGATCTATGGCCGGCGTATCAGCAGAATGCCGCTGTCTTTCAGCGCGCCGGCCTGTCGGTGCAAAATCTTTGGAACGCCCAACGCCTACAGCGCAATGATCAGGGTGATCTGGCGCTGCGCTGGTTTGGTGCGCGCGGTTTTGTCGAGGGGCTCTTCTACTACGGTACTTTTGCCCATAAGTCGGTACCCGTATACGATGCTCTGGCTGGCCTGACCTATCCGCAAAATGTGGGGGATGGGCGCAGTTACGGTGCCAGCCTGAGCACGCAGTGGCAACTGGCGCCACGTTGGCAGCTGGCAGGCAATGCAAGTTACAGCCGCAGCGTTTTTGCGCGCGACCTCACCATTGCCGGCGCAGAGCCCCTACCCGTTGCTGGGTTGCAAACCCCGGATACTCCCCTGTGGACGGCCAATTTAGCCGTGGAATATGCCAACCTGCACTGGCACGCCGGTCTCTTGGAACATTACCTGGGTCAGCGTTGGGCCGACAGTCTGCATCGTCAGCCCATTTCTGCCTATTTTCTAACGGATGCCCATGTCGGCTATGATTGGTCGCAAAGCCAAGGGCGCTGGAGCCTCGAGCTTTGGGTCTATAATCTGTTGGATCGCCGAGCGATTGGCTTGGTAAACACCGGCGGCCCCACCCTCGACGCCGGTGCCAATTTCTATCCCCTGGCACCACGGACGGTGGCCCTTAGCCTGGCTTGGCATTATTTCTGAGGGTCTGGATTACGCCCAGCGCGGCGCCGCAGCAGGGCGTAGATCGGGCAATAGCCACTTGCTGCCGTCGCGATCAACAAGAGCCCGGAGAAGGTCCACTCCTTGTACGGGAAGGGGTTCATGAAATAGATGGCAAGCAGGATGACGCCAAAATAGAGACGCAACCAGCGCTCGATGGGTTGCATATTGACCGGGATACGCATGGGCAGCACTCCTCTTCCGACATCAAAGTGTTCTTATTCTGCGCTCCCGAAAGCCTTCTGCCAAGGTAAATTTTCTTATGGATTTTATCTGGGCATAAATATAAAAAATTGAAAAATCATAAATTTGTCATGAATTGTTCATAAAAACGTAACACTCCTTTGCTAGCATTCACAAACATTCATACGTTTAACCGACCGCTACTACAGGAGTACTCTCATGTCCCCTCGCAAAACGCGTTGGCGAGCGCTTTCGCTCGCCGTGGCTGCCGCCCTGTCGCACAGCGCCTTTGTTTGCGCCCAAGATGCCCCGGATACCGCTACACCCCCGCATCAGCACAAGCATCATCAGCAGCAAGCGGTGAATGTGGGCGAAGTGGCAAATAATGTCGTCACCCAATCTGCCTTTGCAGGTCGCACGCCGCTCTTACCCAGTCAAAAAGAGATCTTCCACTCCGGTATTTCCAGCAAAGTATTGAGCCGTGCCGAAATCGAGGCAGCGGGACCAGCAGCGGGTGGCGCACAGATGCTGAGTTATGCTCCCGGCGTCAATGTCCTTGCCAGCTACGGAACCGGTGCTGCCAAGGCACAGATCAGTATCGACGGTATCAAGCAGGGCTGGGGAAATCCGAAGGGCTCCGAGGCGGCGCACAGTATTGCGGTGGAGTTTGATGGCATCCCGATGAACAACCCCGCCACGGGACTCTGGCAGTCACCCCAAGTCAACCAGCCCTCCCTCATCAAAGGGATCCATGTGACCTACGGGCCGGGAAACCCGCAAAATCGGTGGTTCAACAATATCGGTGGTAGTATCGATTTCGTTCCGATCCAACCTACTGCCAAGCCCGGTGCGAGTGTCGGTATAGAATATGGCAGTAATGAATTCAAGAATGTTCATTTTGACATTCGTACGGGCAATATCGATGGGTTTTCGGCGATACTTGCTGGTGGCGTCAGTAGCGGAAACAGCTTTCTGGGCGTTCCGGCCGGCACCACCCTTTATAGCCCGTCGGGCGTGGTGCTCCCCAGCCACAGCTATGCTTGGTTTTTCAAAGTTCGCAAGGAGTTCCATACTGGGGACGACAGCTTTGGTGCCTATCTAGCGTCTGGTTCCGCCTACAAGCCGTATGATATTCCGGTGAATGCTGCCTCGGGGACAACCATCAACGGTTTTGACGACAAGACCGGAAAACCGATCCCCGGCCCCTTGTATAGTCAGCAGACTTCAGGCTTCTACAATGCTGCGCCCTATAAAATTGATTCCAACAGTACCTGGATGTTCTATAATAAGTTGAATGTCGATATTGGTTCTGCAACCATTTTGCACAATGACATTTGGTATCGCTATGGACACCGCCTGCACAACCGCTATGCCTCTTTTGCCGTTGGTGCACCTAATACCAATGAGTATAACGATCCGCATAGCGCGACCTATGGCGATAAGCTCTGGTTTGATAGTAACTTGCCCTACAATCAGATCGGTTTTGGCGGGTACTTCATCAAGAGCAGAGATAATACGAAGAACGCCTTTTTCAGCAGCTATCCGCCCTACAATGCCAATCGCTTCGTTCCCAACGACAAGTATCGCAGCAATTTTCTCGATGTGACGAATCTGTCGGCGTTCTTCCAGGATAGAATTCACATCATCCCCACCCTGGATATTACCCCTGGGGTACGCGTTGAGCAGTGGCAACTCAACTACACTCCCTACACCACCGAAACTTTCCCGGAAGCGAGCAAACTCTATCCCAAGGGAAATCAAGCAAAATTGCCTGCCGATTCACGTAGTTTGAGCGCGGTAGAGCCGTCGGTGAATATCAATTGGCGACCCATGTCTCATCTGGCTCTCTTTGCGAGTTACGGTGAGGCCAACCAGATTCCTGCCTTTGGCGGCGGCGGTGGTCCTTTCCAGGCCATTCCTGGTAGTTCTCTCAGTTTGGAAAAAGGGCAAAATTATCAGGCAGGGTTCAAGGTGCATGTCCGGCATCAGGGATTTTTGCATCATTTTCTGTTCAGCGCCAACTGGTATTTTACCCGCTTCTCGGATCAGTACCTACCCATCACCCTGGCCAATGGCGATGTCATCAATGCCTTTGGTACTTCGGATTATGAAGGCGTAAACCTCTATGCCGTCGACAATCCAGTCTACTGGCTGCATCTGTTTGGGAATTTGTCCTTGCAGCAGGCGCATTTCAGCAACTACGAGGTGCATGATAAAAATTATAATGGTCTGCCCATTGCCAATGTACCGGATAGTACTTTCAATATTGGTGCCTATACGAAGAGCTTCGTGCATGGTATTTTGCTCGAACCGCGAATTTGGCTCCAATATGTTGGACCGCAGGCGCTCTACGATAGTATTACCAAGTCGCCGTCGCCTTCGGCAAAACTACCGGCCTATACCCTCTTGAATCTGGCTTTGCACAGCAAGATTCCTCTACATTTGCCATACTTCCGCAACGTGGGGGTGGATGTCGATCTGCTGAATGTTGCTGGTAATCGCTACAATAGCTATGAGTACATCAGTAGCGGCGGCACCTATGGTCCCAACACCAAGGGTGATTTGGTGGGTTTACCGGGAGAGCCGAGAACCTTCTATGTCAGTTTGACGGCAAATTTCTAGACCCAAAGAGCAGTCTGTGCAGTAGCAAGGCCCTCGCCAAATTTGGCGAGGGCCTTGTGTGGTGTCATTCTTTGTCAAAACCCGACGTTACAGAGAAATTCCCTCTCTCTCCATGGCGGCAAAATAGTCTGCAACGCGACCATCGGGAACGGTGACTCGTAAGGCCCAGAACATGGAAAACAGGGCGAGTATGGTCACCCAGAGCATCGACCAGAAAAAGCCGATATCGCCGATTCCACCCAAGACCTTGGGGCCAAAGTAGGAAAGCACCCAGAGACCGATAAAGTACGGAAAAATCCAGCTGATGTTGTAGAACCCGGACATTCCCGAGTCCTTACCACGTAGGAGGCGCAGAATTCCGTAGATGATCAGTACCGCAAACAAGGCACCAAAGATGTAGCTCAGGGCTTGGAAGCCGCCCCAGAAGGCGACCAGCGAAGACATAATGAAAGCGGCTGGCGCAATGACGGGAGCTGCCCAGAGGCGGAAGGGACGCTTGAGCTCCGGTACGGAGCGGCGCAACTGCAAGAGGACGATCGGCCCAATACCGTAGGTGATGACGGAAATGGTGGTAATGAAACCGACGAGCTTCTGCCAAGAGGGAAAGGGCAGAAAGTAGAGACAGCCAATCCCGTAAGCCACAATCACCCCCACCCAAGGCACGCCCGAGGGGCTAATTTTGGTGAAGATCTTTGGACCGGCACCAACTTCACCATTGGCGACCACCGCTCGCGCGGCGGAAGTGCCATACACCAAGGCAGTGCCTCCAGGGGAAATCAGGGCATCGGCATAGATCAGTACCGCCAGCCAACCAATTCCGAGCAGAGAGGCAATAGCCGCAAAGGGTCCGAATAAGCCCGGAAAGTTCAGTTTCTGCCAACCCTGCGCTACCTGATCCGGTGGCATGGCTACGAGAAAGGCCCATTGCAGACCTACATAAATAATGGCACCGACGACGATGGCGCCAATCACCGCGCCTGGAATGTGACGCCCGGGATTCTTCGCTTCGCCCCCCAACTCGATAGCTTGACGAAAACCCAAGTAGCTGAAGACGATGCCGGAGGAGGCCACGGCTACGAACATCCCGTGGAAGCTGCTCTTCCAATGCAGTACATGGAGATTTTCGGGATGGTAACTGGCACTGACCAGGACGATGATGGTGAGGACGGGGATGGCCAACTTCCACCAGCCGAGGCCGGAAAAGAGCATAGCCACCCGTCGGATGCCCAGAAAGTTGAGTAGAAACATCACCCCCAGTAGCAATACTGCGGCGAGCAAGCCCAAGCCGCTCAACAAGCCTGTATTCCCTTGTAGCAGGCCGGGAATATAGTTGTTGGCGTAGGTGAGCACCGCCACCACCTCTACCGGGGCGATGGCGATATAAAACATGAACAATAGCCAAGCCCAAATTTTGCCGAGCAGATCGCCATGTACTACATTGGCAATGTGTGCGGCAGCGCCAGCGCGAGGAAAGAGCGGCCCGACCTCGGCGTAGGTGAGCCCCAGGAGCAGAATGGTGACAGCGCCGATGATCCACGAACCAATACTCAGCGGGCCGGCGATTTGTGCCGCATTCAGAGGCCCAAAAAGCCAGCCGGAGCCGATGATACCTCCCAGGCTCGCAAAAATCAGGCCCGAAAAACCGACTTCTCGTTTTAATTTCCCGGTCAT